>JAGRFM010000186.1 GCA_020446045.1 Nitrosomonas sp. | reverse complement strand
ACGGGGTTTTCTGGCTGAGTTTGGTATTGCGGTGTCAAAGTCGATAGGGATATTGCGTAAAGCATTACCTGAGTTACTGGAAGACGGCGAGAATGGCTTGCCGGGAAACTTTCGCGTATTGCTGGCAAAACTCAGTGAGGAGTTGCGCGTACTGGATGATCGCTTTGCAGCCTTTGACGCCAGAATCGCCCAAGCAGTCCGTGAAGACAATCGCATCAAGCGTTTGCTTGAAGTGGAAGGGATTGGCCCGATTACCGCCAGTGCAATAGTTGCTGCGGTCGGTGATGCCACACAGTTTAATAGTGGTCGAGACATGGCGGCATGCTTTGGATTGACGCCGCAGCAACATTCCAGTGGCGGCAAGAACAGGCTTGGCGGAATCAGTAAACGGGGCGACAAATATATACGTATGCTGCTGATACACGGTGCCCGTGCTGCACTCAATGCAGCCAAACATAAAGAAGATGGCCGTAGCCGTTGGGTAAAAAAACTTTTTAACCTGTTCTCATCCATAAACACCTGTTTTTCTGATTTTTGACTGCATATTGATTTGCTTGGATTCAAGTAAAAAGTGCAATTAATTACACGGCAAGTAAATCGATTTGCCGTCCCCAAAATAATTCATCTGGTGACTTATATCCCCAGCTTTTACGAGGTCGATTATTGAATCTGTCCATGACATACAGAGATCTGACCACATAATTAACGGGTTGAATAACTGCATACTGGTGCTATATTGAGGTTAAGGTATAATGCTGCGTTTATTTTATTTTTGAATTGTTGGAGGTTTTAATGCCCATTTATGAATATCTTTGCAATTCATGTGGCGTGAAAAAAGAACATATCCAGAAGATGAGTGACACACCAATCAAAGCATGTCCTGAATGTGGCAGCGAGAACTATACCAAGCTGATCTCGGCAGCCGGATTTCAATTGAAAGGCAGTGGCTGGTATGTGACAGACTTCAAGAACAAGCCCGTAACAGAACCAGCAAAATCGAAAAACGAAGTTCAAACACAATCGGCTGATTCGAAAACTGATACACAAACCGAGACTGCGACTGCAAATACTGCAGCGACAACGCAAGCGGCGGCACATTCAGCAAAAAACAGCAATACCACACCCGCAAAAGCTGCAGCCGATTAGACATATCCTTACAATCTTATAAAATTATCCCAATTCAATATTTATTACCCGATATTTTCCTGTCTGAAACCATATTATGCGTACAAACTACTGTGGAGCCATCAACACTCAATACCTCGATGAAATAGTTACCCTGTTTGGCTGGGTACACCGGCGGCGCGATCACGGTGGGGTGATTTTTATCGATTTGCGTGACCGAGAGGGACTCGTACAGGTTGTTTGCGATCCCGACAACGTCGACACTTTCCAGCTCGCTGAAAAAATCCGCAATGAATACGTACTAAAAGTTACCGGTAAAGTCAGAAGACGCCCGGAAGGTACCGTTAATCCTACACTCAACAGTGGTGAGATCGAGGTGCTGGTCGTTAATATGGAGATCCTGAATACTTCACTGACGCCACCTTTTCTTATGGATGACGACCATATCAGTGAGTTTGTCCGGCTGGAACATCGCTATCTTGATTTACGCAGACCGGTAATGCAATCCAATCTGCGATTACGCCACAAAGTAACCATGGCAGTACGTGTTTTCCTGAATCAGCATGGTTTTCTCGATATCGAAACACCGATACTGACCAAATCAACACCAGAAGGTGCACGAGACTATCTGGTGCCATCGCGCGTTAATGCAAACCACTTTTTCGCTTTACCGCAATCGCCGCAGCTATTTAAACAATTGCTGATGGTATCCGGATTTGACCGTTATTATCAGATTGCACGCTGCTTCCGTGATGAAGATTTACGTGCCGACCGCCAGCCGGAATTCACCCAAATCGACATCGAAACATCGTTCCTGACGGAAGAAGAAATCATGACACTAATGGAAGCCATGATTCGTGAACTGTTTAAATCCGTCAGCGATATCAACTTGCCGAATCCGTTTCCACGCTTGACCTATGCTGAAGCAATGCACAAATATGGCAGCGACAAGCCGGATCTACGCGTCTCACTGGAATTAACGGAACTCACCGATATCATGAAAGAGGTGCCGTTCAAGGTGTTCCGTGAAGCTGCAGAAAAACCGAATGGCCGTGTTGCGGCAATGCTGGTTCCCGGTGGCGGGCAACTGACGCGCAAGGAAATTGACGATTACACCCAGTTTGTTGGCATATACGGCGCAAAAGGATTGGCGTATATCAAGGTTAATAAACTTGCTGATGGTCAGGCGGGTTTGCAATCGCCAATACTTAAATTCCTGCCGGAAGACACCATACAAACTATTCTTGAGCGCACCGGCGCGAAAGACAGCGATCTGATTTTCTTTGGTGCGGACAAAGCCAAAATTGTCAACGAATCACTTGGTGCATTACGCATCAAGGTCGGCCATCAACACGGTCATGCCACGACCGATTGGCGGCCTGCCTGGATCGTTGATTTCCCGATGTTCGAATGGGACGAAGAAGAAAACCGCTGGCAGGCGCTGCATCATCCATTCACCTCCCCGGCCGACGGACATGAGGATCTGTTAATCAGCAACCCGGGATCAGCCTTATCCAAAGCTTACGATATGGTACTCAACGGCTCCGAGATCGGTGGTGGCTCGGTGCGTATTCATCGGCAAGATGTACAATCGAAAGTTTTCACGGCACTCAATATCTCTGAAGAAGAAGCGCAGGAAAAATTCAGCTTCCTGCTTGAGGCACTCCAGTACGGCGCCCCGCCCCACGGTGGAATCGCTTTCGGCCTTGATCGCATTGTTACGCTAATGACTGGTTCCGAATCAATTCGCGATGTTATAGCATTCCCTAAAACACAGCGCGCGCAATGCCTGCTTACAAACGCACCCAGCGTCGTTGAAGAAAAACAACTCAAAGAACTGAATATTAGACTGCGCAAGACTGATCAATCCAAACAATGAGACTCAATGAATCCGATTGATCCAACATACAAGATACCCGTATCCGTTCTGATTGTAATCCACACACCGGACTTACAGATTTTGCTGTTGGAGCGTGCGGACCATCCCGGTTACTGGCAATCAGTAACCGGCAGTCAGAATGCCGGTGAAACGCTGCGAGAAACAGCAATCCGGGAAATTTATGAAGAAACCGGTCTCAGACCGGAAACTTCTTATCCACCGGCTGCACTACATGACTGGAAAACGAAAAATCAATATGAAATTTTTGAAGAATGGCGCTGGCGCTACGCACCCGGTGTGACACACAATACTGAATATGTTTTCAGTCTTTGCTTGCCAGCAATTTGTCCTGTCACAATCGCTGCAAAAGAACATCTCACCTTTCTATGGTTGCCATGGCAACAGGCCGCCGACAAGGTTTTTTCCTGGAGTAATGCAAAAGCAATTCGTGACTTGCGACCACATCACGAAAAAACCGAACACTCCCCCTGCACAGTCTTTAATTCCATCTTTCAAAATTGATACACTGTGAGAATTGAGCCATATCAGGTATCTCCGCAAACGGAACCTTACCTAATAGTGGCGCGTCGATTCGTTGTTGCAAAGCAACGATATTTTCCTCCAACATAAGCATATCGGGATCAATACAATTAGCCACCCAACCAACAAGCGGCAAATGCCTATGTTTGATCGCCTGAACTGTCAACAAAGCATGATTGATACATCCCAGTCGCATACCAACGACAAGAATCACCGGCAGATTAAGCGATTCAGCCATATCGGCAGTTGTTTCATGTGCACTAATTGGCACCAGAAAACCACCTACGCCTTCCACAACAACAACATCGGCTTTTTTGGCAAGCGCATTGCAGGCGCTTTTAATACGGGCTATGTCAATAGTGACGTTTTCTCGTTCAGCAGCAACATGCGGAGCTATGGGGTCAGCAAAGGCGTATGGATTCATATATTCATCCGGAACATTAACATTACTAACCGCACGCAATAATTCAACATCCTGCCATTTCCCATTCTCGCTGCCAGCGGCAATTGGCTTCATTCCTGCCACTTTTTTTTGCTGTGCCGCAAAGTGTTTCAAAATCAAACAGCTTATAAATGTCTTGCCGATACCGGTATCTGTTCCGGTCACAAAAAAGCCAGCACTCATTATCCTGTCATTCCATGAGTATTTGCCTGCGAATTTCGGGTGTTATAACCTCCTGTTTAGGCGGCAATTTCCAGGCATGACCGTAAACGACTTCAAAAGTGGCAGGTAGCTTTCCATTTGTTCTCAGCATTTCATAGTAATTGGCCACCTTTTGCCATTTTGACTTTCCAGTCAGACCCTGTTGCCTGCCTTGCGCCACATTATGCGCACCGATAGCTTTGAGATCGCGCATAACTTTTATAACATCGTCATAGGTCAGCGTAATATATTCCATATCCATGACTGGTGTTGCAAAACGGTTATGTACAAGCAAATCACCGATATCATGCATATCCACGAAACGGTTAACATGCGCAAAATGATCCACCTGATCAAATGCCTGTCTGAGTTCTTTCAGTGTATCAGGCCCGAATGTACTGAACATGAAAAGACCATCCGTTGTCAAAATACGATTAATTTCTTTAAAAGTATGCGCCAAGTCATTGCACCATTGCAGAGCCAGATTAGACCACACCATGCCAAAACTTCCATCGATAAAAGGCAATTGTTCGATATCGGTACAAACATACTGCACTTGTTTTTTCCTGAACGGCCAGTATCGCTGCCAACCGCTTGACTGACCGTCCTTAGACTGCGCCTGTTGAAGCATCCCCATTGCAATATCGACAGCCAGCAATTGACTTTCAGGGTAGCGCTGAACCAGTTTACGGCTGCCAAAACCGGTGCCACTACCAGCGTCGAGTATTCTATCCGGCGTATATTTAATATAGCTTAGGCGTTCAAACATGCGGTCACAGACTTCGCGTTGCAGCACGGCGGATTGGTCATAGCTTGCTGCAGCGCGGTCAAATGCATTACGCATCTGACGCTTTTGCAGTAGAAAATCAGAAGTCATAAATACTCGTTACGAATTGTTCCGGATCAGACAAGAAAGGTGCATGCCCACAATGCGGAAACATGACCAGTTTCGCATTTTTCAATTGCTGCACCATCCACTTCGCAGCCGACAGATGCGTAATCACATCATTATCACCATGGAGTAAAAGTACGGGTTGCTCCACATACTGAAATTTTGCACGCGTATCATTCGTTTGCAACATCGTCAATCCTTTCCGCAATGCCGCATAATCAGGCTGTTCGCGTTCAAAAAAATATTCGCGTAATTGCGCTAATGTGTTAGTCAGGTCTCGGCCACCGTTAACCTGCAGGGTAAGGAAACGATTTATCGTTGTTTTGTAATTTAGATGCAAATTCTCCATAAACAACTGTAAAAAACGGCTCTCCATCCCCCATGGCCAATCCGGTTGCTGTACAAAGCAAGGCGTCGTCGCCACTAACACCAGTTTCTTGACGCGTTGTGGATCGTTCAACGCAAGCTGCATGGCAATCTGGCCACCAAGCGACCAGCCACAGACGATACATTCGTCAGGCAAGTTATCATTAATAGTTTCAACCACATGATTAAAATCGCCGGGTTCTTGCGCCGGGCTCAGCCCATGACCGGGCAAATCAATCAAATGCACGCGAAAACGCTTTGCCAATTCGTCACGAACACCTTTCCATACACCACCATGCATCGCCCAACCATGTAGCAAAACAAGGTCAGGTCCATCACCTACCATCTCACTATGAATGGTATTTTTTATTGTATGCTTCATTGATCGTTGGATATTTGGTGTAATTCATCAACCAAACGCAGAATATCGGCTTCCTGATGCGCAGCCGAAAGTGAAATACGCAACCGGGCCGTTCCCTGTGGTACAGTTGGAGGTCGTATAGCGGGAACCAGCAACCCCTTCTTTTTCAAAGCTCGGCTAACATGCATAACTTCTTGCGTATCACCGATCAATATGGGTTGAATAGGCGTATCAGATGGCAACAATGGCCACTTTAATGTCCGCAACCTTTCTTTCAAAAGCCGGATATGTTGATTCAATCGCTCACGCCGCCATTCATCGTTTGCTATCCGTTCAAGACTTTTCAACAGGATGTGCGCCAATAACGGTGGACAGGCCGTCGTATAAACATAACTTTTTGCTGTTTGTATCAATGTCTCAATCACGTCATTTTCTGCGGCGACAAATGCACCAAAAACGCCTGCAGCCTTGCCGAGTGTAGCCATATAAATAACATGGGGCGCATGGGTGTTTTTCACTGCTGATGAAAACAATATGCCGCGTCCCTTGTCACCCAGCACACCGAATCCATGAGCATCGTCCAGCAACAGCATGGCATCATATTGTTCACAAATTGAAATAAGCTGTTCAACCGGGACACAATCACCATCCATGCTGAATACCGCATCGGTAACTACCAGTTTACGCTTCGCACCGGATTTTGCCAGCCGCTGTTCCAAAACTGTCATATCAAGATGCGGATACCGGATTAACCTGGCTCTTGAAAGTATTGCCGCGTCATTCAGTGAAGCATGGTTCAGCTTATCGGCAAAAATCGCACCGTTTCTTCCAACCAATGCGGTTATAACACCCATGTTTGCCATATAGCCGGTGGAGAATAATAATGCTGATGAAAAACCGATAAATTGAGCCAGTTTATCTTCCAACAAATGATGCGCTTCACTATGTCCACTAATAAGATGCGACGCACCCGCTCCAACGCCATATTGTTGAGCACCCAGACATGCGGCCTGAATCAACTCAGGATGATTGGCAAGGCCCAGATAATCATTACTGCAAAAAGAAAGATATTCACACTTATCAATGATGATACGTACCGATTGCGGGCTCTCAAGCACTGTACGCCGACGCTTTAAACCCTGCTGTTCCCGAATGCGCAGGAATTCAGATAAATCAGGAAGCATGCATTTACGATCAGATCATATCCGAAATTTCACAATGAGCGCATACCTAGCTTATCGAATAATGCCTGATCCTGCTGCACTTCCGGATTCCCGGTAGTCAATAATTTATCGCCATAGAAGACTGAATTGGCTCCCGCCAGAAAACACAAAGCTTGCACTGATTCAGACATTTCACGTCTACCGGCTGACAATCGCACCATGGCTTTAGGCATGGTAATGCGCGCAGCAGCAATGGTACGTACAAATTCAAACGGATCGAGCTTCGCCGTTCCATGCAACGGTGTTCCTTCGACCTGAACCAGATAGTTGATCGGAACCGATTCCGGATAAGGACTTAAATTTGCCAACTGGGCGATAAGCCCGGCACGTGCATCCCGCGTTTCACCCATGCCGACTATCCCTCCGCAACAGACATTGATACCGGCATCACGCACTTCCTGTAAGGTATTCAAACGGTCCTGATATTGCCGTGTGGAAATAACTTCACTATAGAATTCTGGTGAAGTATCCAGATTGTGATTATAGTAATCCAGTCCGGCATCACCCAGCTGTTTCGCCTGACCCGGCTTGAGCATACCCAGTGTTGCACAGGTTTCCATACCCAGTGATTTCACTGCATTGATCATTTCGGTCATTTTTTCTAAGTCACGCTGTTTGGGACCACGCCATGCAGCTCCCATGCAGAATCGTGTAGCACCCTGTGCTTTCGCTGCCGATGCAGCTTCAACCACGCTATCCACTGATAACATATCCTGATTATCGACACCGGTGTGATAACGTGCTGCCTGAGGACAATAGCCACAATCCTCCGGACAACCACCCGTCTTTACCGATATCAATGTCGAAAATTGTATGGCATTCGCATTGTGATATTGGCGATGCACCTGTTGCGCCTGAAATATCAGATCATTGAACGGCTTATCGAGCAGCGCTTTTATCTCTTCGATATCCCATTTGGGAGGCTTTTTAGCCACATCCGTTATACTATTGGCATTTTCCAGATGGTCAGTTTGATTAGCTGTAAGCGAATTGCAATGCATATGACTTCCTATGATTAGTTCAGACGGCCTATTTATGGGTTTATAAAGAGGCTAAATGTAGGTGATGATTACGGATTCAAGTACTATTGTCAATTTCAAACCGGTAATTTTTTTGGAACTATAGATCTTTGAATACTTTTTTCTATAAAAACTGCATTTTATGTGGCGCAGTTTCTACACGGAATTTTTGTGATGCTTGTTTTAGACATCTACCGGGAATCCCCGTCAATCATTGTTCGGTTTGCTTAAAATCACTGACATCCGCAGCGCCTCTAAAAAATCGAGTATCCCAATGTGGCTCGTGCCTCTCGAAACCACCCGCTTATGACACCACAATTGCTGCATTGACCTACAGGTTTCCTGTCGATGCATTGATTCAAGCATTAAAATATCATTCCCAGTTAGAGATCGCTCCTATTCTAGCAAATTTGCTAATTAATCAACTCAAGCAGCTCGAAACAACCGAAAAACCAGATTTGATTGTACCCATGCCTTTACATCCCTATCGGCTACGTGAAAGAGGATACAATCAAGCAATAGAAATTGCACGCCATATCGGAAAAAAGCTGAACATAAAAATAATGACAGACGCTTGCAAGCGTACACGAAACACCATGCCTCAGGCTGAATTACCCTGGAAATTACGTCAAAAAAATGTACGTAATACATTTGATTGTACTTATAATTTTTCCGGCAAGCATGTCGCCGTTGTTGATGACGTCATGACAACCGGAGCAACACTCAATGCAATTGCTCAACAACTAAAAAAGAAAGGAACAGCAAAAATTTCCAATTGGGTCGTGGCTCGCGTTCAAATTGATCGCTTTCACACCGAACCGGATTTTAACTTTTAACAACGCGCCTGATCCAATCTCTCAGACACATACGTTATGTTCCATATCATTCTTTACCAGCCAGAAATTCCACAAAACACAGGCAATATTATCCGTCTGTGCGCAAATACCGGCACACAACTACACTTGATAAAACCGCTGGGGTTTATATTGCGCGACAAACAATTATTACGTGCCGGGCTCGATTATCACGAATTCGCCAGCGTTAAAATTCACGAAAACTGGCAGGATTGCCTGGAGGAAATAGGAAAATGCCGTATTTTTGCAGTGACGACTAAAGGAAAAATCCGCTATGACAGCATACACTATAGGCGCAATGATGCATTTTTATTCGGATCGGAAACCAAAGGATTACCTCATAAAATCATGAATGACGATGTAATACAAAATTGTACCCGCGTGCCTATGGTCCCAGCCAGCCGCAGCCTGAATTTATCCAATACCGTCTCCATCATCACTTACGAAGCCTGGCGACAGACCGGTTTTCAGGCTGGGGTATAGGCTGGTTAATTACTATTTAATGTAGATTCAGATTTTCATTCAAAATACGCGGCGTCACAAAGACCAGCAATTCACGTTTATCGTCACGTTTGGCCGTGTTTCTGAATATATGGCCGATATAGGGGATATCGCCCAGCAACGGAACCTTGTTAACAATATTATTCTCATTGCGTTCGAAAATACCGCCGATCACTACAGTTCCACCATTTTCCACCAGCACTTTTGTAGCAACTTTCTTGGTATTAATCGAAGGCGGCAGGAATGCATTCGGGCTTTGACCTATTTTATCCTGATTGACGGTCAATTCCATATCAATCTGATTATCGTAAGTAATCAATGGCTTAACTTTTAGACTCAATGTTGCATCAATAAAACGGATGCTGGTTGCGCCGCTACTCGTTGCCTGCTGGAATGGCACCCGGTCACCCTGTTCAATGATCGCCTCAACACCATGCGCGGTCACAACACGTGGACTTGCGATAACCCGTCCTTTGGTATCGGTTTCCAAAGCTGACAGCTCCAGATTAATCAGTCGGGAATTATTCATTTTCAACAAACTCAAACCGAGTGTTGCCGGTCCACCAAACGCTGCAGCGGCTGCAGCAGGCAAATTGACATTAAAACCATCATTTAATATTAATTCTCTATCCTCGCCTAATGCAGAACTATTATCGTCAATGTTACCACCCACCATAAATTCGTTGTTACCCGGTCTTGAAATATTCTTGACACCAAATCGCGCACCCAGGTTACGACTAAATGTTTCTGTCGCCTCAACGATACGTGTTTCGATCATAACTTGTCTTTCAAAAACATCCAATCGTTTGATGCGCTTCCTGATTTCGGCTATTCTGATCGGGATATCGGTTATAGTCAGGGTATTACTGATTTCATCAAGATTGATCGTACCACGGTCACTCATCATACCTTCAAAAGAAATCGAGTTTACCCGACGGTGATTCAACTGGAATGTCTCCGTAGTCAGCGGTTCCATTTCAGATATCTGTTGCTTTGCTTCAAGATCAAGCAATTCTCTATCCGCCATTTCTTTGCTCGGCGCAACAAAAATGACATTTCCCGTTTGACGTTTCGCCAGACCATTGGATTGTAGCACGATATCCAATGCCTGATCCCAGGGCACATCTCTCAATCGCAAAGTCAAATTTCCGCCTACGGAATCACTGGCAATAATATTCAAATTGGTAAAATCTGCGATAACTTGCAGCACTGCACGCACTTCGACGTTCTGAAAATTAAGTGATAATTTCTCGCCAACGTAACCGCCATTTTCACGTCTGCGTTTTGCGAGTTCGTCTTCATCTTCTGTTAGTGAACGAACTTCTAGTACAAATTGATTCTCCACTTGACGCGCAGAATGCTCCCATCGACCAGTCGGCTCAATGATCATACGGACATTGTCACCTTGCATGGTTGTGTCAATGATTTTTATCGGTGTACCAAAATCCAGCACATCCAGTCTTCTTTCCAGATTGCCTGGCAAGTAAGTATCAACAAAGTCAACAATGAGATTCTCACCCAGTTTATGGACATCGATACCGGTTCCTGCGTTCATTAAATCAACAACGATACGACCTTCACCACTTTCTCCACGCCGAAAATCCACATCCAGCATACTGTTTAATGCTTTTTCCGCAGTATCTTGTTTAAATTTGGCGACGGTAGTTTCTCTTAGATGCTGGTCTGATACGGTATTCAACATTATCATAAAGGAATTATCTTGAATTAACGTTTCATGATGCATTAATCGCGATAGATTCAGTACTAAACGTGTCCGGTCACCAACCTGCACAATATTGATACTGTGCAAGTCCCCTTCATCAATCTCTTGATAATTTTTTCCTAAGCCGTTTGAAACATCATGTAAATCAAAATAAATCCTATTAGGATTACTTAATGCAACACCTATCGGTTCACTATCGAGCACTTCTTCCAGCATTAATTTAGCAACGACTTGTCCATTTTGTTGCGTCGATATATCGATTGCTTTCAGATTATTGAGTTTTTTTCCCGTGTCTGCGTCAAACGCTGCTTGAACTGAGTTCAAAAATAACAACGCAACAAACCATAAACATAAGAAAATATTTTTGAAAAGTGACAGTTTCATTGTTTAACTCCTAATCCTTGAGCATAAGTGTACTGATTCGTTCGGTCCATTCGCTAACACCATCTTGAATGATTTCACGCAACTTGATTTCTGATTCTGAAATTTGACGAATTTGACCAAAATCTTGTCCCAGATAGTTACCTATAGTGACACGATGCAACGTACCTTCTGGTGATTTAATGACAGCAAAATGCGATTTGTCACGTTCCAAAGAGCCGACCATTTCCAGGCTTTCTAGTGGATAACCCTCAAGAAATTCCTTGCGCCGATCTAAATCAGGTTTAATTCCATTCGCCAAATTACCTGCCTGTTCATTTTTTCTGGGCACAAAAGGACTGGACATATCAAATGCGGCATAGGTAAATGATTCAAAGATCTTAACTTCGGGAAGTGGATCTACATGACCTTTCAGGCCGTCACCGGCGGTACTGACAAAAGATTCCAAATCACTATAATCGCTGCTACCCTCACAAGCGACCAATAACAAAGAAACCAGAAGCAAAAAAATCCGACAATTTATTTTCTTTTTCATTGAACTTGTCCCCCTAGATCTGCTATTTCGTTTTCATCTAGATAACGAAAAGTTTTTGCAACAGCATCAAATGTCAGTAAGTTATCGTTCCCAGGCACAATACTGATATCGTTCAAAGTCACAATACGAGACAACTGTGCTATATCGCTTGTGAATGCACCTATGTCATGATAGTTGCCGGTTACTCGGAGCGTAACGGGTAGTTCGGCATAAAACTCATTTATGGTTTCATTTTCGGCTGGTTTAAATAATTCGAACTGTAAGCCACGCCCTAATCCGGCTTGATTAATATCAACCAGCAGTGCTTCCATTTCAGATTTATTGGGTAATTGTTTGAGTAATGCACTGAGCGACTGCTCAATCTCTAGCAATTGCTGTTTCAATAAAGGCAGGTTTACCGCACTTCTTTTTTTAGCCAAATAGGTATCTTTTAAAGTCTGTTCTTCAGTTTGGACATTCTCAAGACTTTGCAATTGTTCTTGCCAGATAAAATAATAGCCACCACCAATAATCAAAACAAATAACAACAGCATTGCTATCGCAAGGATTGGCGTAGGCCACTTCGCAGGGTCATTTGGGTCTAAATGGCGTAATTCTTCAATCAGATTCATAACAAATCACTCTTAAAGTACAGTTTGTTCTTCAATGTTGCCGTCACTTGATGACGCGTTCAGTCTGATATTTAAATTGAATTCATTCTGACGCGCGTTGTTCACAGTCGCTGCTTTAATCTCAACAAGAACGGGAGACTCAAGCCACTGTGACGATTCCAGGTTTCTCATAAGTGTTGAAACCCAGGCATTGGATTGTGCGTATCCAGTTAAATTGACATTGTGACCGGTCTGTTTAATGCTCTTAAGATAAACACCGTCAGGCAACTGCCAGATAAGCTGGTCAAGCAAATGCACGACTTCCGAGCGATTACCCTGTAAGGTCTCAACCACATTTTTGCGTGACAAAAGTTCTTGGGTTTGATTTTTGATATCCCTGATTTCGGCTATCTGTTGATCTAGAATAGCAATATGATTATTTAGAAATTGATTACGGCCATTTTGGGCATCAATCTTGCCGGAAATCACATCATTAACAGCCCAGATGGTTAACAAACCCATGGCCAAGACTACACCAGCAGATATTGCAACCTGTTGTTGCCGTGCCTTACGTTTTAATTCTCGATGCGGTAAAAGATTTATTCGTATCATGACGGATCAAAGCTTCGCATAGCTAAGCCACAAGCAATTAATAAAGAAGGCGCATCAGAATTGATTTGCCTTGGTGAAATACGACTTGAAAATTCCATACTCGAGAATGGGTTAACCACAAGCGTACTAACTTGAGTACGTGCGGAAATAATGTCATCAAGCCCCGGTATTGCAGCACAACCACCTGCAATTAAAATATAATTAATCTCGGTATATTGCGTTGAAGTGTAAAAAAACTGTATCGCTCGCATCACTTCGATCGCTAATGTTTCACAAAATGGATTCAAGACATCGGCTTTATAGTTTTCTGGCAAATTACCGCCTCGTTTTGCTCTCTCGGCATCATCCAGAGACAGATTGAATTGATTATGTATTTCCTGGGTCAACTGATCACCGCCAAAAGGTTGATCACGCATATAAACAGACTCGCCGTTATGCAATACATTGGTTTTCATAACGGAAGCGCCTATATCGACCAACGCAACGATCTGATCTTCACCGTTACCAGGTAGTTGATCCTTGATTAACTCATACGCTGCCTGTGCGGCATAGGGCTCCACATCCATGACAACAGTTTTTAGTCCCGCCACAACTGCTGCCGCTACCCGGTCTTCCACTTTCTCCTTACGAGAAGCAGCAATCAAAACTTCAACCTCATCAGGATTCTTTGGCAATGGCCTTAAAATCTGATAATCCAGATTGACTTCATCAAGTGCAAAAGGAATATATTGACTGGCCTCGTTTTCGACCTGAAACTCCAAATCATCCTCACGCTGTCCTGCTGGCACGATTATCTTCTTGGTAATCACGTCTGACGATGGCAAAGCCAATGCTACGTTTTTACATCTTGAATCCAATCGCTTCCAGCCATTTTGGATACTTTCACCTACCGATTCCAAATTAACAATGCTTCCATCCTGCATTGCATCTGCAGCGAGTGGTTCTATAATGTAACGCTCAACCCGGTAACTTCCATTTCCCTTGCCTACCCTGGATAATTCCACCATTTTGACTGATGAAGAACTGATGTCCACACCAATTAACGACGGTGAATTTATTTTCAGGAAGTCGAGATTTATATCAAATTTTCCCTTGAACATTGTTTTATTTGAGGCGATACTCACAAAAATGTTAATTAATAAAACCGCCAAAAGTTACTTTAGGCACAATTAAAAGTTCAATTGCAAAATTTGCAACTAACACTTTGATGGCAATTCTGACAGACTTAAAAAAAAACGATTTGTCAAAAAAAGGGATATATACCCCCTAAAACTGTTTTAACTAAATTTTCTAACAAAATAAACGGCTTTCATGATTACACGCTGGCTTTATTACTTTTTCATCACAACTGTAGGTCTCGGCGTCATTGGCGTGCTACTGCTCGTCTTTGCCGCTTTGGTTACATTCTCATCACTGCCCTCATTGAATGTACTTACTGACTATCGTCCCAAAATACCATTGCGTGTTTATAGCGACGAAGGGTTGATGATCGGTGAATTTGGTACTGAACGCAGAGATTTGGTTACTATCCAGGAAGTACCCGAACATCTGATTAAGGCCATATTGGCAGCTGAAGATGACCGCTTTTACGAACACAGTGGAATTGACTACTTAGGCGTCTTACGCGCCGCCTATTCGAACTTTATAGCTGGTGGCGTTCGTCAGGGTGCCAGTACGATTACCATGCAAGTAGCCAGAAATTTCTTTTTGACACGAGAGCAAAGCTATACAAGAAAATTCAGCGAGGCATTACTTGCTTTCAAAATAGAACGTAATCTATCCAAGGATAAAATTCTTGAACTCTACATTAATCAGATTTTTCTCGGACAACGCAGCTATGGTTTTGCTGCAGCAGCTCAGACCTACTTTGGCAAATCACTGCAAGAAATTAATATGGCTGAAGCAGCAATGCTTGCCGGACTACCCAAAGGACCTTCCACATCCAATCCGGTCGTCAATCCCAAACGCGCCAAATCCAGACAACACTACGTTCTAGGTAGATTGTTCAAACTCAATCATATTTCGGAAGAAGAGTACACGCTGTTAAAAAATCAGCCCGTCCCAATAGTCAAGCAAACCCGGGAATTTTCCATGCCAGCGGAATATGTTGCCGAAATGGCAAGACAAGTTATATATGAACGCCTACAAGAGGAAGCCTACAGTAGCGGCATCAAAGTGTATACCACAATCAGAGCGCGCGACCAGCTGGCTGCATATCAATCATTACGCGATAACGTTCTGGAATATGATAAACGCAGAGGTTACCGTGGTCCGGTTGAACATATTGATTTAATGAAATACGGCACCGATCAGGAAAAGGCACTTACTGAAGCACTTGACGATATCAATGAAAGTGACGACATCGTGCCTGCCGTAGTTTTGACGGTAAAAAACAAGGAAATACAGATCTACAAGAAAGGCGGACAGATTCTGCAAATCCAATCCGACGGACTTAAATTTGTCGACAAATACCTCAGTGAAAAAAGAAACACGGACAAACGGTTTATCAGTCCAGGCGCAGTCATTTATGTCCGGCAAGATGCCGAAAAAAAATGGCATGTTACCCAATTACCCAAGGTTGAAGCTGCACTGGTCTCGCTTGATCCCCATGACGGCGCCTTGCGTGCACTGGTCGGTGGTTTTGATTTCCACCTGAATCAATTTAATCATGTCACACAGGCCTGGCGGCAACCGGGCTCCAGCTTCAAGCCATTTGTGTATTCTGCTTCACTTGAGAAAGGATTTACTGCCGCAACAATTATCAATGATGCACCACTGTCCTTCAGCGCAGCACAAACGGGGAGCAAGTTATGGGAACCCAGAAATTATGACGGCAAATATGGCGGCCCGATGCGGATGCGCGAAGCACTCGCCAAATCCAAAAATCTGGCGTCAATAAGAATTCTACAGGCTATTGATTTACAATACGCAAGAGATTACATCACACGATTTGGCTTCGATGCCGACAAACACCCGCCCTATCTCCCCATGGTATTGGGTTCCGGCTCGGCAACGCCACTACAGATGGCTGCCGGTTATGCTGTATTTGCTAATGAAGGGTATCGGATTCATCCTTATTTCATTAAACGTATCGAAGATGATCAAGGCAATATTCTCGAAGTGACACAACCCAAATCAGTTTCCACTGGCGCAACCCGCGTCATAGACCCACGTAATGCTTTCATCATGACCAGTATGATGCAAGATGTGATCAATTACGGCACAGCAGTGAGAGCCAAACAGCTCGGACGTAACGATCTCGCCGGAAAAACGGGAACCACCAGTAACTTCGTCGACGCATGGTTTTGCGGTTTCCAGAAAGATCTGGTTGCGGTAGCCTGGATTGGTTACGATGAGCCGCAACCATTAGGCCGGAATGAAACAGGAGGACGTGTTGCCTTACCGATCTGGATGCAATATATGAAAACCGCACTTGAAGGTGAACCGATGGCTACCTATACGCCACCAGAAGGTATTTTGACTGAACATATTGATCCGCATACCGGTTTAAGAGTTACTTCAAACGGTGTTACGGAGTATTTTATGCGCGAGCAGCTACCTCCCCTGGCAAATGAATTTTTTTATGATTATGACGATTCGTCACAGACTCTAAAAGATCAACTGTTTTAAAAAATCACTTACAACGGTCAAAAAACTACAAATGATTTAGCATTTACCTTCTTATTATCTTTTTCATTACAACTACTAAAACATCTTAACAATGAGGCTTACTATGAAATATTCAGTCACAACTATTATAGTGGTGCTCACTATGCTCTCCGGTTTGGCATTCGCCGAACGTATTCCATTCGGACACCAGGTCAACACAGTCCAAAATTACAATCGTGCCGCACCGCAAGTTGCCACATCCGGACTAATAGGCGATGGCGGCGCTCCTTTACTGGCTGCACATGGCTTTAAAACCGTCATTGATATGCGAACGGTTAATGAAGGCACACGTGAAGAAAAAGCATTGGTGGAAGGGGCTGGCATGGTTTATGTTAATATCCCCATGACCGTCGCAAACATTAGCGACGATCATCTGGAGGCGTTTACCAATGCTATTGAAAAATCCCCTAAACCGATTCTGGTACACTGCGGATCAGGCAATCGTGCAGGTGCCATATGGGCAAGCTATCTCATTAGCAAGGGAACCGAACCTGAAGAAGCTTTGGCAGCAGGACGTAAAGCAGGTATGCGTCCCCCTATGGAAGACAAAGTTAAGGAAGTTTTCCTGAATTGATAGCAAATATCAAAATACCCTATCAACCGGGGAAACCCGGTTGATAATTCAAATAAATTTGATTCCCGATACCATTACGTACTCCCGCATCTTTAATCTCTTTCTTCTGTGAGACTGTAAACAATTTTCACGTTGATCAATTCCTTAGCGGATACACCATCGATATAAACAATCGCATTGGGATTATTTTTTAAAATCTCACCAATTTCAGAAGAATCAAATAATCGCTTGGGCGGCTTAGCTCGACCAGAAAACAGTAATCTCGCCCAATAGCTGTTCATTTGCGCAACCGATTTATTAAGCAATTGAGTATAAAACTGTTTACGCAGTTTAGAATTGACCGGGTGATCATACGGCTCAATTCTTGCGCCATTTGGCATTACGATATGCAGCCCTGTATAGACTCTAGATACTTCTGTATAACTCAGTGTATCAATACTGCTAGCAGAATTAGCCACGAGCACAATCTCTGCACGCATTGACGTTGAAAAAAACGCCAACAATATAATTAATGTGCAGATGGTGAGACGTTTCATGCTTAGAATATAAAACTGAGATTCAGACTAAAAATATCCAACTCAGTATTCTTATCGAGTAATTCATTCTGTAATAACAAGCCGCCGTGTTTCCCAATCCAGGTGTGGTCCCATTGTGCTTTTATTGCAACTTGCGGATGAATATCCCAACGTGCGCCAAGCGAGAACGTCCGTTGATCGATGCGTGCCGCATTTAATGCCGTCTGCGTGGCCACCTGTAATACATTCAGTTGTGACAAAGGCAGTAAGGGCCGAGTAACTTTTGTTTCTCCCGTCAAAGTTTTTGCACCCGAAACAGTCGAGTAAATCGTAAACGGCCCGAAACGTCTCCCGGCACTCACATATCCGTTAAACATATTGGTTAGCTCCCAATTGGAAAATGCCCAGGCAACTTCAGCTTGAACTATCCACTTATTTTTGTCATAAAAGTAGCCAGCTGAAAGATAATTGACACGTTTACCATCTCCACTCAACTTATTAGAGTAATCTGGTGCTTGTGGCCAAATGATTGTAGGCATTTGGCTTAAAGGATTTAAAAGCGGATCAAGTGGGTTTTTGAACGATTTCACTTCAGCGGTAGCAAAGCTTATTCGCATTTTCCAATCAAACGCATCATAAACAACATTGGCTCCAACCAGGGGAAACAGTTCTACATGATTAATGCCTCTATAAACCGTTACATCATTATGAACATAGCCGCCAAAAATTTTGAATTCTATATTTCCAGATGCGGTAGAATGCGTATATTTAAAATCCATTCCATCAAAATGTGTAAATGGTAATGGCGCATAAAACTCGATTACAGGGTGCGTCCATAAATAGGCAAATGCCACATTCCGGTACTCAGACAACATATACAAATCAACCGCCATGCGACCGCCCCGAACCCTAAAATTCGGTGCTGCTTGATAACTCAAATATGCCCAGTCAACGATATCCTGAAAATCATATCGCACACTCTCTTTAGCAATAGCCTGAACAGTTGCACTGACTTTTGGGAGAATATCCGCATCCAGCTGCAGACCGAAAACCGAATCCGATCGCACCGCTACACTGCCAAACTGGCCGTCATGCGTCAGATCCTTACGAAATCCGATGCGGTTTGTCCCAGCATGGGTAAGTCCCAGCGTACCAAACCCGCTTAGCCGTATTCGTCCGTCGGCAAATTCAGTCGCATTGACATTTTGCATGCAGACACTCAATAAAAATCCGGCCGCAAGAAATTGACATAAAAGTTTCATGATTTTAAGTTTATATGCAAAAGCTAATCAACTAGTACTTTGTCAATTTGATATTGTCAGGACACTACGGTAACGTCCTGTGGGTGATTGTCAGCGCCCATGGACAGTGTTGTGCCTTTTGGAAATAGAACAACTATTTCCTGCAGGGCACGCTTTGCCCTGCACACTAACAAACTTACTGAACCCGGCAATATCACATTGACAAAGTACTTGGGTAACCTCGTGCGCTATCGATTGAATATTACTGGATTCTGTGAGCGCACAAACCTCACTGCAGTAGCATACAGGATGGTGTGTAAATCAATCCTTCAAATAACCTGCAAAACGGCGCTAATCATTGGAAACAAATCGGAAAAAGTATTTATTCAGCGTAATCAAAAAACCAAAGGCAGTCCTATAAGAAATCACAGGCAATTTGCCGGCGAAAAGCAATGTAAGCGCCTCACTGGCGGATAGTTTGTTTATTCTGCAGGTCGATAAATAACTCTGCACTCGACAGAAAATGTCGGCGCCATCTTTTGATCGAAAACATCCCGATATTTTTTGGTGCATTTTTGTCATGCGCAGGTCGTTCTCACCCTGGTTGTTGGTGAAAGGAACGATAGGATTGGTCATGAAGCGCAATACATCGTGTTCTAAAGCCGGAGGCGTTCGAGTAGATTCCGGGCTTTACTGCGCTTGGTTCGCCCATGCTGTTTGGGGTTTTTCTTTTCATCCAGTGGCGGGTATTCGATTTCGGCCTGACAGAGTAAATTCCGGTAGCGTTCTGTATAGTGTTTTGCCCACTGTTGATTGTCCTGCTCATGGGCACGTTCAAGTTCAAGTTCGCGCAAATGGTGTGCGTT
>JAGRFM010000185.1 GCA_020446045.1 Nitrosomonas sp. | reverse complement strand
CTAATCAGCTCTGTCTGTTTGAAAAGTGTTGCCAATGTCATTGAATTATTATGAATAGTGAGGGTGGAATGCTGATATTTCGAGTTATCCGGATCGCAAGTGTAATGCTGCTACTCGGTGCCTGTGCGCAAAATACGATTCAATCCACTCTGTCCGATGGAGAGCGGGTTGCTCGTCAGGAACTATGGGAACAACAAACCGGCGTTCCTTTGTTTGAAGGCATGGGAGAACATCACCATGCGATAACAACGCGGCATCCGGGCGCACAACGTTATTTCAATCAGGGTTTGGTGCTCAGTTTTGCCTATAATCACGCGGAATCGGTGCGTGCATTCAAGGCAGCGCAAATGCTGGACGAGCATTGTGCGATGTGTTTCTGGGGTGAAGCGTTGGCGCTGGGCCCCAATATCAATGTGACCTACCAGGGTAAGGCGGTTATGAGCGATGAAGCCCGCTTGCAGGCTTATGCTGCATTGCAGAAGGCAATCGCATTAAAAACGAATGTCAGTCAACGCGAGCGTGATTATATTGATGCGTTGGCTAAACGGTATTACGGGGATTTGTCGGCTGAACGTGACTTGCTTGATCAGGATTATATGAAAGCAATGCGCAATTTGTTTGAAAAATATCCTGATGATGACGATGCGGCAACTTTGTATGTTGAATCCATGATGACGTTGATGCCATGGGATTACTGGATTGATCCAGATACCCCTAAACTGCTTACTGCGGAAGTGATACGCGTGCTTGAACAAGTGCTCGAGCGATCGCCGCGCCATCCGCTGGGTATTCATTTGTATATCCATGCCGTGGAATCGTCTTCCACACCGGAACGTGCGGAACGGGCGGCGGATATTTTATTGGATCTGGTGCCTGGAGCGGGGCATCTGGTGCATATGCCGTCGCATACATTCTGGCGTGTCGGACGATATAACGATGCGGCCATTGCCAACAGCAGAGCGGTGACTGTCGATGAATCGTATATCGCATCGTGCAATGCGCATGGTTTTTATCCGGCAGCTTATTATCCGCATAATCTTCATTTTTTGTGGGCTGCTTTGAGCATGGAAGGACGGAGCCAGGAAGCGCTCGATACAGCGCGCAAGGTGGCGGCCAGCGTGCCCGATGATCTGATTGTTGAGTTTCCGGTTGTGGAGTTTTACAAAACCATCCCAATGCTTTCTTTGAGTGATTTTGGTAAATGGCAGGCCATTCTGGATGAACCGCTGCCGCCCGAACAATTTGTGTATTCCAATGCTATCTGGCGCTATGCACGCGCACTGGCTCAGATAAACCTGAATCGTCTCGAAGCTGCGCAAACGGAATATAAGCTATTGAATACTGCGATCAACGACGAAAGCATTCAGAAACTGGATGAGCTGGGTTATCCGGCGAGTATGCTGTTGCAGATTACGGATAAGCTGATTTCCGGCGAATTGTTAATTGTACAGAATAAGCAGGAGCAGGCTATCGCCGCGTTTAAGGAAGCGGTTGCCATTCAGGATAATTTACCCTATATGGAGCCGCCTTTTTGGCATTATCCTACTCGCCATTCCCTGGGCAAAGCATTGATGGCGTCAGGAGATTACGCCCAGGCGGAGTTGGTATATCGGGTAAATTTAAGCAATTATCCCAAAAACGGTTGGGGTCTGTTTGGGTTGATGAAAAGTCTCGAAGCGCAAGGAAAATCATACGCTGAAATCAATGATGCATTCTCACAGGCTTGGCAACGTGCAGACGTTGTTTTAAAGGCTTCGCGGTTTTGAATTGGGGCGGGAAAACGTTGCCGTGAAAGTCAAAAACAAAATGACTTTGGCACTCATTTACTTTAGAATTAAGAGGATAATTATAATTAATTGTTTCTAGGCAAATAATTGTGTGGCTAATGGGCGGTAGACGGTTGTGTCAGTTGTGATCGCTGGTTTTGTGGCATTTTTTGAGTAAGGTCTGTATGCTGCGTTTGAGTTCCGAGTCGGGAAGCGTTTGCGCAAGATGGCTCAGATTTTCAAATCCGGTTTGGCTGAGTGTGTTTGTGTTGGCGTATGGTCGGTGATTTGCTGCGTGATTAGATTCAGTGTCTTTGGGATTGATGTTTTCGGGTTTTTGCAGCTTGATTTTGATGGCCGTAATCTTCCACCCCGATTGCCGGATTTTAGACAGTATAGAAGGCGTAAGGTGTTTGAGTTTGGTTGCCACCGATGCATTGCCAGCTAGTAAAATCAATGTGCCATTCGATAGCGGGCCGAGCTTGTAATGTCCGGATAGAGATTTGGGTATCGCGCCGATTGTAGTCATGGTCTGATTGATTTGATTGAGCTGCTGCGCGCGCGTCAATAAATCGAGTTGCTCGGGAGTTTGTTCCTGAGCGCGTAGAAACGATTTTATATTCAAAGAGGTCATGGTTTTAAATAACCGAAAAGATATGAATATTATTCTAATTTCCAGTCAATCTGCTCAAGCGAGAAAGCTTGTGCTAAATAAATTGCATATTACATTAGTTTCATCTGTACTACTAATCACCGTGCTGGCTTTGGCGCTGTTATTGAACTTTTTTTCATTACGATACGCTGATCGAATTGAAGCACCCTATTTAAAAGCGCTTCTGGTTAGTCCCCAGGAAGAAAGGCATCAGAGAATGCAATCGCAATTGCAGGATGATTTGAATGTCATGGCAATTAAACTCGGGGAAATGCAGGCGCAGCTGTTGCGTTTGGATGCAGTTGGTGAGCACTTGCTGGAGTCTTCCGGTTTTGATCTGAATGACTTTATGATGGATCAACCTCCTGGACAAGGTGGGATCTACCATGAGTTCGATGCAAAGTCTCTTGATTTTAATGAGTTGGATCGTGAATTGCGGCGCCTTTCCATGATGGTGGACGAACGTGATGACCGGTTGAGTGCATTGGAGGCATTGTTACGTAGTGAAAGACTGTCGAGTAGTGTGTTGCCGACAGTAATGCCGGTGGATACCGATTGGTATTCCTCAGGATTTGGTTACCGGATTGATCCATTTACCGGTAAACGCGCTCTTCATGAGGGAGTCGATTTTGCTGCAAAAACGGGTACGCCCATTCGTGCGGCAGCAGGGGGCGTGGTCGTTTATTCCGATAGGCATCCGCAGTATGGTAAGATGGTCGAAATTGATCATGGCGATGAAATGATAAGCCGTTATGCGCATGCGTCAAAACTGCATGTGGAAGTCGGACAGGTTGTATTACAGGGTCAGGAAATAGCCGAAGTTGGCAGTACTGGCCGTTCAACAGGCCCGCATCTGCATTTCGAAATCAGGCATAAAGATATACCGCAAAACCCATCCCGGTTTCTGAAAAAACCTGGTTGAAAATACTTGTCTGACTACTGAAGTTCGGCAAGTATGGTTTATAAGTTTTAATGGTTATATCTGATCATAAAAGATCATTGAAATGGCGTGAGATAAACTATCTCACGCTTTATTTTTCCAGATTTAAATTTTAAAGAAAGCTATGCTAGGTAATCTACTCAAAAAGGTTTTTGGAAGTCGCAACGAACGTATTATCAAACAGTACGCCAAAGTTGTTGAGGTAATTAATGCACTGGAAGCCGAAATAGGCGGATTGAGCGATGACGAATTGCGCGCCAAGACCGAAGCATTCAAGCAACGTATCAACGAAGGCGAAACACTGGACGCAATCCTGCCGGAAGCCTTTGCGGTTGTTCGTGAAGCTGGAAAACGCGTGCTTAATATGCGTCACTTTGATGTGCAATTAATCGGCGGCATGGTGCTGCATGATGGCAAAATATCCGAAATGCGTACCGGTGAAGGTAAAACGCTGATGGCAACTTTGCCAGCCTATTTAAATGCGCTTTCAGGGCATGGCGTACATGTGGTTACCGTTAACGATTACCTGGCCAAGCGTGATGCGGACTGGATGGGGAAGATATACAAATTCCTTGGTGTCAGCGTCGGTGTTATCTATGGACATATGCCGAAGGATGAAAAGCAGGCTGCTTATGCTGCAGATATTACTTACGGCACCAACAACGAATATGGGTTCGATTATCTTCGCGACAATATGGTGACGCATCAGAGCGAACGTGTGCAGCGTCATCTGAATTTTGCAATCGTGGATGAAGTGGATTCAATCTTGATTGATGAGGCGCGTACGCCATTGATTATTTCCGGTCAGGCGGAAGGTGATACGGAAATTTATGTGCGTATCAATAAACTGATTCCGAAATTAAAACGTCAGGAAACAGAAGACGGCCCTGGTGATTTTAGTGTAGATGAAAAAGCGCATCAGGTGACATTGAGTGAAGAAGGCTTTGAACATGCGGAAAAATTGCTGGCCGATGCCGGCCTGCTTAAGTCGGGTTCCAGCCTGTACGATCCTGCTAATGTTACGCTGATTCATCATCTGACTGCAGGCTTGCGTGCGCATTCGTTGTATTTTCTTGATCAGCATTATGTGATTCAGAATGGCGAAGTCGTCATCGTTGACGAATTTACCGGCCGGTTGATGCCGGGGAGGCGCTGGTCGGACGGCTTGCATCAGGCAGTTGAGGCGAAGGAAGGGGTAACTATCCAGAAAGAAAACCAGACCTTGGCTTCGATTACCTTCCAGAATTATTTCCGGATGTATCATAAGCTTGCTGGTATGACAGGTACCGCAGACACCGAGGCAGCTGAGTTTCAACAGATTTACGGGCTCGAAACGGTGATTATTCCGACACACCGGCCAATGATTCGTGATGATCGTATGGATCAGGTGTTTCGCACCATGGATGAAAAATATAATGCCATTATTGAAGGGGTAAGGGATTGTTATGACAGGGGGCAGCCTGTCCTTGTCGGTACTACATCGATTGAAAATAATATGCTGTTGTCCAAGTTGCTTGACAAGGCAAAACTGCCGCATCAGGTTTTGAACGCCAAACAGCATGAGAGTGAAGCCACCATTATCGTACAGGCCGGCCGTCCGAAAATGATTACCATTGCAACCAATATGGCAGGGCGTGGAACGGACATTGTTCTTGGCGGCAATCCTGAACCGGAAGCTGAGAGTATCCGGAATGACGAAAATTTAAGTGATGCGGAAAAAGACAAACGCGTCAAAGAAATTATGAATAAATGGAAGTTGATTCATAGTGAGGTGCTCCAAAATGGCGGGTTGCATATCATTGGTACCGAGCGGCATGAATCACGGCGTGTGGATAATCAATTGCGCGGCCGTTCGGGACGTCAGGGTGATCCGGGTTCGAGCCGGTTTTATTTGTCATTGGAAGATCCGCTGCTGAGGATTTTTGCATCCGACCGTGTGGCCAATATTATGACGCGCCTTAAAATGCCGGAAGGGGAAGCCATTGAGCATCCATGGGTGACACGTGCGATCGAAAACGCGCAGCGTAAAGTTGAAGCAAGAAACTTTGATGTCAGAAAACAATTGCTCGATTACGATGATGTCGCCAATGATCAGCGTAACGTCATTTATCAACAGCGCAACGAGTTGCTGGAATCCGAGCATGATATTACGGAAACTATTACAGCGGTACGTGAAAGCGTACTGATCAATTTGTTCAGTCTGCATATTCCGCCGCAAAGTGTTGAAGAACAATGGGATGTTCCAGGTTTGGAAAAAGCATTGCTTTCTGAATACCATCTTCATTTGCCGATTCAACAATGGCTGAGTGAAGAATCCGATTTGCATGAAGAAGCGCTTTGCGAAAGGATTCTGGATATAGCCTCAGAGCATTATCAAAGTAAGGTTGATCAGATCGGCTCGCATATCATGCATCAGTATGAACGGGCATTAATGCTCCAAATTATCGATGCACACTGGCGAGAGCACTTGGCGGCGTTGGATCATTTGCGACATGGTATACATTTACGGGGCTATGCACAGAAAAATCCCAAGCAGGAGTATAAACGCGAAGCATTCGAGTTATTTACCAATATGCTCGAAGAAATCAAGGCGGAAGTGACCCGGATATTGATGACAGTTCAAATCAAGAGTGAGCAGCAGGTTGAAGCAGTTACTGAAACATTTAAATCACCGGAAAAAGTTGAGTATCACCATGATGATGCTTCTGCGAGCAGTGTGGGAGGCAGTGCCGAAGAGGGGGCAGAAGAGAAAGCAGCACAGACTTTTGTGCGCCAAGGCGAAAAGATTGGACGCAATCAGCCTTGTCCGTGTGGTTCAGGGAAAAAATATAAACAGTGTCACGGCAAAATAAAGTGATCTTGTTAAAACAGTGAGATTACTCTGAAAAAAAACATAAAACATGCAAAAAGCGATATAGGCTTATACACTTTTTTTAGAAGATTTCTGGATTGGGATTTTATTTTTTGTTATTTCCCTTGTGTGCATATGGTATAATTCGCCCCATTTATTGATCGAACTGCTTTTATAAATAAGTTAAATAAAATCATATATTTTAATGATTAGAGTTGTTATGAGAACAAAAGTTTCATATTCAGCTTACCGAGCAGTTCTATTGAAATAATAGGACAGAATATCTGAAGAATAGCTATTCTATGAATGCAGTCTTTTTTGCTCTTAAAGTGGCTGGATTTGCATAGGGTACATAGGGAGTTTTATTAACGGTTTTGCATAAGATTTTATTGCATGAAAAAATTATTTGATGGAATTTTAAAAGATGGCAGATAGTTTCAGCATTGATAGTAAAATGAGTGGAAGAAGAAAGTTCTTGGTTGCTGCAACATCTGTAGCAGGTGGGGTTGCATGTGCTGGTATAGCAACGCCTTTTGTTAAAAGCATGATGCCAAGTGAAAGAGCTAAAGCTGCAGGTGCGCCGGTTGAAATAGATATTTCCAGACTTGAGTCGGGTATGTTGCTGATGGTTGAATGGCGCGGGCGCGTAGTTTGGATTCTTGATCGTACCCCTGACATGTTGGCGACGCTTGAAAAACTTGAACCGCAACTGGCCGATCCAAATTCAGATAAAGATCAACAACCGGACTATGCCAAAAACAGGACGCGGTCAATTAAACCTGAAATACTGGTGGTAGAAGGTATTTGTACCCATTTGGGGTGTTCGCCGGTCTTCAGGAAAGATATAGCGCCGGAAGATCTGGGTCCTGATTGGCTGGGTGGTTTCTTCTGTCCTTGTCATGGTTCAAAATTTGATTTGGCGGGTCGCGTTTATAAAAGTGTGCCTGCACCTACGAATATGGTGGTTCCGCCACATGTTTATTTAAGTGATAACGTCCTTTTAATCGGGGCAGAAAGCAAGGAATCTGCATAAATGAGCGAGCAAAAAAATTCTTTAGTTGAATGGATCGATAAGCGATTTCCAATGACTGTTACTTGGAGAGCGCATCTTTCCGAGTATTATGCGCCAAAGAACTTTAATTCTTGGTATTTCTTTGGCTCATTAGCGCTGTTGGTATTAGTGAACCAGCTGATCACTGGTATTTTTCTGACCATGAGCTATAAGCCGGATGCAAGTCTTGCATTCGCTTCAGTAGAATATATCATGCGCGATGTTGATTATGGATGGTTGATACGTTATATGCATTCAACGGGTGCATCCATGTTCTTCGTTGTTGTTTATTTGCATATGTTCCGTGGCATGATATATGGCTCATATCGCAAACCGCGCGAGTTGCTCTGGTTGATTGGTATGGCGATTTTCTTCGTATTAATGAGCCTTGCATTTACCGGCTACATTTTACCTTGGGGTCAAATGTCATACTGGGGTGCGCAGGTGATCGTGAGTATGTTCGAAGCCATTCCATTTATAGGCGAAACGCTGCATAACTGGATTTTGGGTGATTTCATGCTGTCAGATGCAGCATTAAACCGCTTCTTTGCTTACCATGTTGTAACGTTGCCAGTGTTGATTGTGGTTTTGGTTTTCGTACATATCATCGCTTTGCATGAAGTAGGTTCCAATAATCCCGACGGTATTGAAATCAAAGAAAATAAAAACCCTGAAACCAAAATACCGGTTGATGGCATTCCATTTCATCCATACTACACAGTAAAAGATATTTTCGGTGTTGTGATTTTTCTGATTGTATTTTGCGGCATTATTTTCTTCGCGCCTGAAATGGGTGGGTATTTCTTGGAATATAATAATTTTATTCCGGCAAATACGTTGCAAACGCCTGATCATATTGCGCCAGTTTGGTATTTTACGCCTTACTATTCGATGTTACGTGCGGTAACTGTCAATTTCCTGGGTGTTGATGCTAAATTGTGGGGTGTGATATTGATGGTTGCTGGTGTTGCAGTTTTCTGTTTCTTGCCGTGGCTGGACAGGAGTCCTGTTAAATCGATTCGTTATAAAGGACCGATTTTCAAAACTGCCTTAGCATTGTTTGTCGTAAGCTTCTTCGTACTCGGTTGGTTGGGTACGCAACCACCAACACCTTTTTATACGCTGTTAGCACAAATCTTTTCGGTTATTTATTTTGCATTCTTTATATTAATGCCTATATATAGCAAAATAGATAAAACAAAACCTGAGCCTAAAAGAGTTACCAAATGAATAAAATAAAAATATTTTTACTTGCCGTGTGTATGGTTCCGACGGCCCTATTTGCTGCAGAGCCTGGAATGCCGCTTGATAAAGCGCCAATCGATACAAGTGATAATGAATCGTTGCAGCGTGGTGCGGAAACATTTGTAAACTATTGTCTGACTTGTCATGGCGCAAGTTTCATGCGATACAATCGCCATCGTGATATTGGGCTTGATACTGAAGTCGAGGTGCTTGAGAAGTTAATTCTGACAGGTCAGAAAGCAGGTGATCTGATGTTGACTGCTATGCGTAAGAACGAAGGCGAAGAATGGTTTGGTGTTGCGCCTCCGGATTTATCGGTAATAGCTAGATCACATGGGGCTGATTGGTTATATACCTATCTACGTGCTTTTTATCGTGATGATACGACAGTACCGGGATGGAATAATCTGGTTTTTGATCGTGCTGCAATGCCGCATGTGTTCTATGAGTTTCAAGGTGAACAAAAGCTCGTTGTGAAGAATGTGGGCGGCAAGGAAGAAAAGAGCCTTGAATTGGTAAAACCAGGTTCAATGACGGTAGCAGAGTATGATAAATATGTAGCCGATTTGGTTAATTATTTAGTGTATCTGGGTGAACCAATAGCTAACGAACGTAAGCGGATTGGTATGCTGGTCATGATTTTCCTGTTCGGCATGCTGGGTTTGACCTATCTGCTGTATCGTGAATATTGGAGAGACATACACTGACCGCAAGGTGATTGTTGTTAATATACAAAGCATAGCATGTGTTGAGAAGTTAACGTTATGATGACATTGTATTCAACAATTACCTGTCCATACAGTCATCGATGCCGGATCGTTCTGCATGAGAAGGACATGGACTTTGAGGTAATTGATGTTGATCCCAATAACAAGCCGGAAGATCTGGCTGTGATGAGCCCGTATGGAAAGGCGCCAATACTCGTTGAACGGGATTTGGTGCTATACGAATCTAATATCATTAACGAATATATTGATGATCGTTTCCCGCATCCGCAGCTTATGCCAGCTGATCCGGTAATGCGGGCACGTGCGAGATTATTGCTATATCGTTTTGAGGTCGATTTATTCTGTTATATAGACTCTATTGAGAATAGTGATTCAAAAACAGCCGATAAAGCACGGACGGCCATCGCAGAAAATCTGACACTGATAGCACCAATTTTCGATAAGCAAAAATACATGCTTGGTGACGAATTTTCGATGCTTGACGTAGCAATAGCCCCACTTTTATGGCGTCTTGAGCATTATGGTATCCGGTTGCCCAAACAAGCTGCCAGCTTACTGAAGTACTCAGAACGCTTATTTAGCCGACCTCTTTTCATAGACGCATTATCCGCATCTGAAAAAGTAATGCGTAAATGAACCAGCCATCGACAAAACCTTATTTAATCCGCGCCATTTATGAATGGTGTTGTGAATGCGGTTACACACCAATGCTTTTTGTAAAGGTAGACGCTGGAAAAAGCAATAATCTGCCGAAAGAAAATATTAAAGACGGTGAAATAATTTTTAATGTCAATCACAATGCTGTTCGCAATCTTAATATTGCTAATGATATAATCTCGTTCTCAGCCAGATTTAATGGGGTTGTAAGAGAAATATCATTTCCAGCAGAAACAGTAAGTGGAATTTTTGCAAGAGAAATAAATCAAGGTATTGCGTTTCCAGAAGTGACATACGAGGATAACCAAACAGGTAAGCCTGAAAAAAGCAATAAAAGCATTTCATCGAAAACTGAAACAATCGAGAGCAAAAGAAAAGGCAAAACGAGCCTTCGCATAGTCAAATAGAAATAAATCAAAAAAGCCGGCATAGCTCAGATGGTAGAGCAGCTGATTTGTAATCAGAAGGTCCCGAGTTCGATTCTTGGTGTCGGCACCAT
>JAGRFM010000184.1 GCA_020446045.1 Nitrosomonas sp. | reverse complement strand
ACTTTTCAGCGCCACTGACTGTGTTAGGTCTTTTGACAAGGGAATAACCATTGCCTGCAAGACCTGCCTTGCCAGTAACACTGAAAAGCTAACTGTATCCGTAAATATTAAATTGAAAGAGTACTAGGGACTTGGAAATCGATTGATATGATTGTTTATGCGTTGCAATGTTTCCTCGCGACCCAGAAGCGACAGTACGGCATCAATCGAGGGCGTATGTGTTTCTCCGGTGACCATAACACGCAACGGCATGGCGACTACGGGAAATTTGATACCATGCGCTTTGACGGTGGTTTTGATGATTTGTTGTATGGCATCCTTGTTCCAGTCGGTCAATTGGGTCAATTGATTGATTAAATCGAGCAGAATCGGTTTGTTGTCCGAAGTGAAATACTGTGTTTTCAATTCGTCAGTGGGTTCCAGCGGGCGGAAGAAAAATACTGCGGCATCGGCCAGCTCTTCAATGGTATTGACTCTTTCTTTCAATAAATCGACTACCGCATTCAGATCGGGGCCGTTATTTGTTGTGCAACCGTCTTTTTCCAGGAATGGGATGACAAGTTCCGCCAGACGTGCGCTGTCGGCTTTTTTCAGATATTGCTGATTCAGCCAGTGCAATTTTTCCGGATTGAATTTTGCCGGTGAGCGGCTGATTGAGGCTAGATCGAACCATTCCACCAGTTGATCGCGGCTGAAGATTTCTTCATCGCCATGCGACCAGCCGAGCCTGGCCAGGTAATTGACCAGCGCTTCAGGCAAATAACCGTCATCGCGATACTGGGTCACCGAAACGGCGCCGTGCCGTTTGGACAGCCGCTCGCCATTAGCGCCCAGAATCATTGGTACATGCGCATATTCGGGTAATGATGCACCGAGTGCTTTCAAAATATTGACCTGCCGGGGTGTGTTGTTGACATGATCGTCACCGCGGATGACATGGGTGATGTTCATGTCCAGATCATCCACAACTACGCTGAAATTGTATGTCGGTACGCCGTCGCTGCGAACAAGCACCAGATCGTCAAGCTCGTTGTTGGCAACGGTGATTTTACCCTTGATCAAATCGTTAAACGAAACATGGCCCGATAACGGGTTTTTGAAACGGATAACGGGTTTGACGCCAGCAGGGGGTGTTTGTTTGGAATCGCGCCAGCGACCGTCGTAGCGCGGTTTTAATCCGGCTGCGAGTTGTTTCTCGCGCATTTCGTCGAGTTCTTCCTTGCTCGCGTAACAGTAATACGCCAGATCGTTTTCCATTAACTGCTGAACAACTTCCTGATAGCGTTGCAAACGTTCCATCTGATAGAATGGCCCTTCATCGTAATCCAGGCCGAGCCAGGCCATGCCGTCAAAAATGGCCTGTATGGATTCCTTGGTTGAACGCTCGAGATCGGTATCTTCGATGCGCAGAATAAACTGGCCGCCATGCTTGCGGGCATAGGCCCAGGAAAACAGGGCGGTGCGAGCGCCACCTATATGCAGATAACCGGTTGGGCTGGGTGCGAATCGGGTACGTACAGTCATAATATGTTTTTTAAATTAATGTTCGGGCTAAATATGATTAAAAGTTCATGTCTTTCTTGGCTCCAAGAACGGTGCATTCGATTTTCCTCGAAGTCCGGAGCATTGCATGCACTGTTCTGGATTATTTTTATGATGGGTATTTTATCATCCACGGGTCATGCACAACTAGAAGAAACCATTGCCAAGATAAAACCATCGGTTGTCGGTATCGGTACGTATCAAAGAATGAAATCTCCGGCGGTGACATTGATGGGAACGGGATTCGCGGTCGGAGACGGATTACATATCGTCACGAACGCACATGTGATCCCCGATACACTGGATCTGGAACGTATGGAAAAACAGGTTGTGATTACCGGCCGCAATAATGAACCGGATGTCAGGGATGCCACTGTTATTTTCAGAGACAAAGCGCATGATATTGCTTTGCTGAAAATCAGCGGGACAGCATTGCCACCGTTAACGCTGGGTGATTCCGATCTGGTCAAAGAAGGCAGGCGGGTGGCGTTTACCGGTTTTCCCATTGGCATGGTGCTGGGTTTTTTTCCTGCCACGCATCAGGCGTTTGTTTCCTCGATTACACCTATCATCAGACCGGTTAATAACGCTGTTCAACTGGATGCCAACTTGATACGGCAATTGAAAACCCCTTTTATGGTTTTTCAGCTGGATGGCGTGGCCTATCCGGGGAACAGCGGTAGCCCACTGTATGATCCGGATACCGGTGTTGTTTACGGTATTATCAATATGGTCTTTGTCAAAGGAAAAAAAGAAGCGGCGTTATCTGCGCCCAGCGGCATCAGCTATGCTATTCCGGGTAAGCATATCGTTAATATGCTGAATAATGCCCGTTAGTAGTACTCCTTCAATTTAATATTTACGGATACAGTTAGCTTTTCAGTGCTACTGGCAAGGCAGGGCTTGCAGACAATGGTTATTCCCTTGTCAAAAGAAGTACTAGCACTGTCTTTATTTCAATCCACACCAGCTCAATTTTGGGTGCCGAACGTCCGTTGAGTCATTAGCTGCAGGGCATCTCTAAATGTTATAAAACAGGCAAACCTGCCCGCAGCTTTTTAATTTTCGATATGAGGTTATGGTGATGGAAATAGATATTTCTACGATTGTTGCTTTGGTGGTTTTGAGTATACTCACGATTTATTTTATTCTGATTTATAACAATCTGGTAACACTCAAGCATAATGTTTCCAAGTCGTGGTCAAACATTGATGTTCTGCTCAAGCAGCGTCACGATGAATTACCCAAGCTGGTTGAAACATGCCGTCAGTATATGAACTATGAAAAGGCAGCTTTGGAAGCCGTTATCAAAGCGCGTTCGGCAGTTGCATCTGCGCAAATGAAGTCCGATATGAAAGCGCTTGGCGCTGCGGAAACTCAACTGCGGCTTGGACTGGGCAATCTGTTTGCACTCGCGGAAGCTTATCCGGAACTCAAGGCCAATCAATCATTCAAGCATTTGCAAACGCGTATTACCGCACTGGAGCATGATATCGCCGACCGGCGGGAATTCTACAATGACTCGACCAATATTAATAATATCCGCATAGAACAGTTCCCCGATATTATTGTCGCTAAACTGCTTGGCTTCAGGCCGTTTGATTTATTGGTGTTTTCTGAAGCGGATAAGGCGGATGTCAGCTTGAGACCTTTGTTTCAATGATTTCAATGCCATCGAATATGCCATTGCACGATAATCAGCTTATTTTTCTGGCTGCCGCATCGATAATAGCGCTGGCTTGCTTCTGGTTTGTCTTTCATTATCTGAAACGCGCCCGCCTGATTGAAGATACGCCGACTTCCAAGATACGTTCTGCTGCACAGGGTTACGTTGAAATCGTGGGCGCGGTATTTCCAGTAAAAAACAAAACGCTTGTTTCTCCGTTATCCGGAAAAGATTGTGTCTGGTACAGTTACAAAATCCAGCGTTATCAAAGATCCGGAAAGAGTAGCCACTGGACAACCATAGAAGAAGGAACCAGCAATCAGCGTTTTGCCATCCGGGACAATACGGATGCCTGTATTATCCAGCCCGAAGCGGCGGAAGTCATGACCTCACATTCTCGCACCTGGTATGGAAATACGCCTAGACCGGACCAGGTGGACAACAGAAACATTTTGTTGCGGGCATTAAATACCAGGCGTTACCGGTATATTGAGAAATACATTTATGTGCATGATGTAATTTATGCACTCGGTTTTTTCAGTACCAGCGGTGGCGGGCGCAATATTCCAAATCATCATCAAATGACCGGCCAGGTGATTCGGGAATGGAAAAAGAATTATAAAGATATTCTGAATCGTTTTGATCGCGATAAAAATGGCGAAATAGATCTTCAGGAATGGGAAGCGGTACGCGAAGCGGCCAAACTGGAAGCGGAAAAACGCCGTCAGGCATTAACGCAATTACCGTCCATGAATACTTTGGGCCGCACGTCAGACAAGCGGCATCCTTTCATTCTATCGACATTCAGCCAAAAAACACTGGCAAAAAAATTTCGCCGGTATGCATTTTTTAATCTGGCTGGTGTGGCAGCTTCTACTGCAGTCATTGCTGCATACCTGCTTAATGTGCAAGAATACATGGCGATGGCGCTGTTACAGTAATATTTCAACCGCCACAGTAGATGAAATCTGTGGCGGCCGATTGTCAGGCCTGCTGGGCAAATGCATCCGGCTCAGAAGTTTTGCCGGGGTTTAGCGATTCATTGATCTGGTTTGCCCAGGATAAAGCTTCCAGTTCCATTTGGGTCAAATCATACATTTCCAAAAACCCGAGTTCGTTCAGGATCGATTGAGCCAGTTCAAAATCACCGCGTTCATGGGCTTCAATCAATTCGAGCTGGCGTCCCAGATATCCGCGGCGTGAAATAAGCGCTTCGCACATGTCTTTCTGGATACTGAGTGTTTTGACGAGATCTTCCATTTTCATACCCAGCAACGAATCCAGTAATGACAGGATACCAACCATAAAAGCGCGATCCTGATGGTTTTTGTCATGGGGGCGGTCCCTGGCAGCAATGAGTTCGAGCAGTTTTCCTCTCACTGTGGCGGTTTGCATCAGTGCGTCAGACCCGCTGTCGGAGTTCTTTTTGGCGGCATACAATAATATCTGAACCCATCGTTGCAATTGTTTGCGGCCAAGTATCATAATGGCGCGTTTGATCGAATTAACGGTGGTCGACAACCCCATCGATGCTGAATTTACGATTCGTAACAGGTTATAGCTTAATCCTGGCTGAAATTTCAATTCGTTTTCTATCTCAGAAACATCCTTGTCTCTGACAATGAGCAACATGAGCTTTAACAGTGATAGTTTTGCCGGATCGACTTGTTTTCCGGATATGACTTCCGGTTGCGCAAAATAGAAGCCTTGCAGCATGTGAAATCCCAGATTCAGGCAATAACGCGCGGTTTGCCGGTCTTCAACTTTTTCGGCCAGTAACAGAACCGGCCATTGCTTAAGTTTCCTGAGCAAGCCGCGCAACGCTTGTTCATCCATACTCTCAGCTCTTGGGTCTACTTTGACGACATTAACCAATGGCAGAATTTGATCCAGTTGATCCCCCAATGCGGTAACGTTGGAAATTGCCAGTTGATAACCGTTCTGACGTATTTCCTTGCAACGCTGAATGATTTCATCATTAAACTTAACACTTCGCAGAATTTCAAAAACGACGTGTTTTTTGGGCAACAGGAACAGTGCATCGTCCATTAATAACCCTTCATCCACTTTGATAAAACCACGCCGATTCCCCATGACCTTATCGATACCTAATTGACCGTATGTGTCAATGATGACGTTTGCCGATGCAGCGGAATTGTCAAAAACATCAGCTTTGTTCTGTTCGCTGGAACGGAATAAAAGCTCGAATGCCACAAGATTCTGCTTGCGGTCAAGGATGGGCAACCTGCCGACAAATGCTTGCTTCATGTTTTCCTCTACTTTGTTTATGCTTCCTTCTCATTATTGCAACAAGCCGAGGCGTTTTAAATCTCAGTAACAGGCGAAAAAATAGGTTATTTGAAAACAAAGCATTCAACTCTGATTACACGCTGTAACATAATTATATGTGTAGCGGCCAGTTTTTTTGGCTTAATGGTAAGCTATGTTTTCTCACATGAAGTTTGATATTTATCCGAATTTAAGCCCACCAAATGAAGCAATCAGAACGGGAGTTTTTCTTGAAAGAAATGGCGGGATTTTTGTATTCGATTATTTTCTCACCAGCGACAGGCATCCCCCCTAGTTTGAATACTTCACGGTATAATAAGTCAATTTTAAAAGTAACTAAATTCCAACTCATGCAAGAAAAATACCACCCCCAGGAAATCGAAAAAATCGCCCAGCAGCACTGGGAGCAGACTGGCACTTTCAAGGCTGAAGAATTGCCAGATAAACCGAAGTATTACTGCTTGTCCATGTTTCCCTACCCATCAGGGAAGCTGCATATGGGCCATGTGCGGAACTATACTATTGGGGATGTTTTGTCACGTTATCGCCGCATGTGCGGTTATAACGTATTGCAACCAATGGGATGGGATGCTTTCGGGTTGCCTGCCGAGAATGCGGCGATGCAGAACAATGTTTCGCCCGCCAAATGGACATACGACAATATCGCCTATATGCGGATGCAGTTAAAAAGCCTGGGGTTAGGTATAGACTGGGATCGTGAACTGGCGACTTGCGATCCTGAATACTATCACTGGAATCAATGGTTGTTCCTGCGCATGTTGGAAAAAGGGCTTGCTTATCAGACGACAGGAACTGTTAACTGGGATCCGATTGATCAGACGGTACTTGCAAATGAGCAGGTCATTGACGGTTGTGGCTGGCGTACCGGGGCACCCGTAGAGAAGCGGGAAATCCCGATGTACTACATGAAAATCACGCAATACGCCGATGAACTGTTGGAAGCACTGGATACATTACCTGGATGGCCGGAACGTGTCAAAACCATGCAGGCCAACTGGATCGGAAAAAGTTATGGTGTGGATATTATTTTTCCGGCTGATCGAGAATCCGGTACTCCGCAAGATTTGAAAGTTTTCACAACGCGTGCGGATACCTTGATGGGAGCCACTTATGTTGCAGTTGCGGCGGAGCACCCGATTGCATTGCATGCGGCTAAAGATAATCTGACCTTACACAATTTTATACAGGAATGTAAACTCGGAGCGACCAAAGAAGCCGACCTGGCTACACAGGAAAAGAAAGGCATGGATACGGGCCTGTTTGTCATCCATCCGCTCAACGGCAAACGCCTGCCGGTATGGGTTGCGAACTACGTTTTGATGGGATATGGTGAGGGTGCGGTGATGGCTGTGCCTGCTCATGATGAGCGGGATTTCGAATTTGCCAGACAATATGCGTTGCCGGTCAAGGCGGTTATCAAACCTGCTGATACCGATATACAATTGCCGTTGACAGAAGCTTATATCGAGCACGGGGTAACCTTCGATTCGGACGATTTTTCCGGACTTGAATTCCAGGCAGCGGTCGATGCCATTGCCAATGCCTTGAAGGAAAAAGGGCTCGGCAACAAACGCGTTCAATATCGCTTGCGCGACTGGGGTATCTCCCGCCAGCGTTACTGGGGCTGCCCAATTCCGTTGATTCACTGTGAGGCCTGTGGGGTCGTGCCGGTCCCGGATGATCAGTTGCCCGTTGTGTTGCCGCAAGATCTGGTGCCGGATGGTTCCGGAAATCCGTTGGGTAAAACCCCGTCATTCTATGAATGTACCTGTCCCCAGTGCGGCCAACCGGCAAAACGGGAAACAGATACCATGGATACCTTTGTCGATTCATCCTGGTATTACGCACGGTATGCCTGTTCCGATCAAAATAAAGCGATGACCGATGAACGTGTGAATTACTGGTTGCCAGTCGATCAATATATCGGCGGGATTGAGCATGCCATATTACATTTGCTGTATTCACGCTTCTGGAGCAAGGTCATGCGTGACATCGGTTTGTTGAAAGCCGATGAGCCATTTACCAATCTGCTGACCCAGGGCATGGTGCTCAACGAAATTTTCTACCGCAAGAGCAGCAATGGTCGTATTACCTATTACAATCCGGCCGATGTGGATATTCAGTACGATGAAAGCGGGAAACGTTGTGGTGTAATACTGCATGCGGATCAACAGCCGGTGGAATCGGGCGGAATAGGCACAATGTCAAAATCCAAAAATAACGGTGTCGATCCGCAAAGACTGGTCGAAGAATATGGTGCAGATACTGCCCGCTTGTTTATGATGTTTGCGAGTCCGCCAACACAGACGCTTGAGTGGTCCGATACCGGTGTCGATGGCGCATACCGTTTTTTGAAGCGCTTGTGGAAGCAGGTTTATACGCATGTTGAAAAAGGAATTGTCACCGTTGACCCTGGTTTACGTCAGAATACGCCCGACGAACTCAAAGCACTGCGTTTTCAGCTGCACCATACCATTTCAAAAGTTACCGACGATCTGGAACGGCGTCATACCTTTAATACGGCTATCGCTGCCATCATGGAATTAATGAATAATCTGGCCAAAGTACAGGGTGACGATGCGCAAATCCGCAACCTGATGCAGGAAGCGATGGAGAATATTGTGTTGTTATTGTCGCCGATTGTTCCGCATATTTGTCATGCTTTGTGGCACGAACTAAAACCGGGAACTGAATTGCTCGATCAACCGTGGCCACAGGCCGATCCATCAGCGCTGGTGCAGGATGAAATCAAACTGGTACTGCAGGTAAACGGTAAATTACGCGGACAAATTCTGGTTGCGAAAGATGCCGATAGAACCGCCATTGAGCAGGCTGCACTTGAGAGTGATCAGGTACAAAAATTCATTGACGGTGCAACCATCAAGAAAATTATTGTTGTGCCGGGAAAACTGGTGAATATTGTGGTTTAATTGATTGAATCCACATTAGAAGCCGGTCAGTACGGTTGATAACTCGGTTAAAAATCTCAAACGGATGGTATATGGCTAGGGGCTGTTCTCAATTAGTGAATTATTTCTGTTGTCCCTGAAATGATGCCAGGCAAGGCATGAGAAGCGTGGTTTGGTTATTCCAATTAAGCGACAAATAACGTGGCATGACATCATTTCAGGGACAACCCATTGGGCTGGACATCTTGGTTCCCCGCAGCGTTATCATTCACTCATGTAGAGCGACTACACTACGCTCACTCTGCCTTGCTGAGGCCCAAAATGGGTGCCAGCAGAAACAGCTCACTAATTGAGAACAGCCCCTAATACTGGAATGATTAACCAGTATGGCGTTGGTCTTTCCATATAGTTTTTAAACAGCCCAGAAATAAGCAGGACTGTAAATGATAACGATTATCATTTACAGTCCTGCTTTGTTTATGCTAACATGATTATAAAGATGGGTTGATGTGGTTACAGATGCAAAAGTAATCATTCGTTTTTATCCGGAGTAATCGATGAAGTGGGTTAAAAAAATAGTTTCTGATATGATTTCGCCTGTTGTGAACGCGTCGGCAATGTTGCCTTATGCAGTTCTGGCGCGGCCCGATGCGGTTATGGTCAATACGTTGAACGTTTTCAGGCGTCAGATAGTTGATTCGTTTGATACTAAAAATCCTGCGGTCAGATCCGAGGTGTCTGAGAAAGCATCATGTATACCGCTTATAAAGGCCTCAACTTTCATTGCAGATGACTATCACAATACACTGAAACGAAAATCGGTGCTTTGTGTTGGTGGTCAGATACGTTTATACCCGGCTTATAGGCAGATTGTCGAAGATGCAGGCGGGCAATTCATGAGTTTTCACGGTGCTGACAATGCAACGGATGCAGCCGGTTCGGATTTATCCGACTTGTATACATTGCTTAATCAGGCCGATATGATTATTTGCCCGATCGATTGTATCCGGCATGATGCGTTTTTTGTTGTAAAGGAATATTGTGAACACTCCAGCAAGCCATGCGTTATGCTGGATAAATCGAGAATTACAGCGTTCTATAATGGAATTCGTATGTTGCAAAAGTGGAATTCGTCATGAATTGAAATGAATTTCTTTTTGTATTAAACCTAAGCCAGACAAGCCGGAACCAAAAAAGCTAAAAAATTTATATCGTGCAAATCCCCACTAATGCTTGGTTTGCTCAATATTCTTGTCAAAATTTGACATCTTTTAACTGATAAGAGACTAAAAACCTAAGTTGACTGTTAGAAAGAAGTGCAAACTTGACGAATAAAAATATAAATATCAGGAAAATTCCTTAGCCTGAATATAGCACATTGGTTTTTACTTTTTGCGGTGTTGCAATTCGTTGTAATAACTGGCTATTACCTTATTGTGCTTTGCCAAAAATAAAAAACAAGGCACTCTAAACACCATCCAACTGAGATTTTTGGGATTAATAAAGTTGATTTTCGATCACGCAATGTGATGGCGAAGAATTAGCTTCTACCCAAAATACGATTGCGCCGATATTGCACCATTTTTTGTCTTGTCTTATAACCGATGATAACTCGGTGTCCGGTAACTCCACTTATCCCGGATTCTACAAGCTCCGTTCGGGCTACTTGCTTTGGCTGCTTGCATTCCGTGGCATCTACCATGCTGTCCGACCAAAGTATATGCAGCGTTATCTGGCAGAGTTTCAATATCATTTTGACCGGCGTTTGACTTAAGCAATTTGATTCCAAGACTTGCATATGTTGTATTAAGAACGCAACCCATGCCGGAAAGGCTTCTTAAAGTTGTCTTAGCTTAAACCTAAAAACCTCAGTTGACCGTTAGAAAGAAGTACAAACTTGATGAATAAAAATATAAATTTCAGGAAAATTCCTTAACCTGAATGGTGAGCAACACTATGCTATTTATAGCACATTGTTT
>JAGRFM010000183.1 GCA_020446045.1 Nitrosomonas sp. | reverse complement strand
GTGCGCAAATTATTGAGTGTTACCGGGTGCTGCAGAAAGCAGGACTCAATATCGTCGGAGAAGTTCTCAAGGGACAGGGCGAATTCTACGAACTGGAACATTACCCAAAAGATGACGTGTTTGATGGCGAGACGCACAGTCAGTATTACTATCACGCACATCGCTCCGGTGTACAGGAGCATGGCCATTTTCACGCATTCCTGCGCCAGCCTGGCATGCCTTCCAACCTTTCTCCGGTTCCTTATCATGGCTCTGAACCCTGGCCTGAAGGCGGTAATGCATTGTCCCATCTTGTTGGCATTTCAATGAATGCCTATGGTTTTCCTATCGGACTGTTCGCAACCAATCGGTGGGTAACAGCTGAAGCCTGGTATAAAGCCGAGGATGTTATAACCATGCTTGATCATTTCAAGATTGATCATGCATATCCGTCCTGGCCGGTCAATTTATGGATTTCGTCCATGCTTGTTCTATTCAGGCCGCAAATTGAAATATTGCTGCGGCAACGCGATCAAATGGTTGCCAATTGGGAGAGCAGATATCCGGGTGTCGACGCCTATGAAGACCGGGAGCTTGAGTTAACAGGTTTCACATCGATCAACGTGGAACAGCAGATCAAGAATGTTGTAGCGGCGATCGAAGCCTGTAACAAGACGAGTGTTATTAAAACCAGCCACGCTATTAAATCTTTTTCATTCGAAAATATCGCAAAAAGCAAAGAAAAACTGCTTGCGAAGTGATTACAAATTTCAGGAGATATTGCAACCATGAAATCTTTTTTTTATACCTTGATGAGCGTCGTTATTATTGTCTTGTCATCAACCGCTCAGTCAGCCGTAACCAAAGAACATTTCACCGAAGCGCGCTATAACGAACTGCGTGAATCCGGCGCGGTTTTTCTGGTTGATGTGTATGCAACCTGGTGCCCCGTATGCGCCAAGCAACAAGATGTTCTGGTAACCTACGGTAAAAACAATCCAGAGTTGAATCTTGCGGTTCTTGTCGTGGATTATGATACGGATAAAGAGTGGGTACGTCATTTCAGAGCACCAAGACAATCCACCTTATTGCTATATGCCGGTGAAGAACAGCTCTGGTTCAGTGTGGCGGAAACAAACTATGACGTTATCGCCAACCAATTAAACAAAGCCTTGCAGACCGACAAGAGGTAGAGACTGATGGGACTTGAACTGGCTTCAGTACCATTGGCTTTTTTTGCAGGCATCGTTGGTGTTCTATCCCCTTGCGTATGGCCACTGGTTCCGGTGATCATGGCGTCAGCGGCAAACAGCGGACGTTTGGGGCCAGTATTTCTGGCGCTTGGCCTGTCCATGGCTTTTGCACTGGCTGGCACTATTCTTACATTACTATTACTCAATCTTGGATTAAGTCCGGATGCCTACCGATACGTTGCCGCAACTATGTTGATACTGGTTTCACTGTTATTGATATTCAGATACCTGGGAGAATGGGCGAGTAACCGGTTATCACTTTTAACCAGCCGATTCAATACCACCGATAATGGCGCTGCGAGTTCCGCAGTTGGTCAATTTGGCATTGGTGCACTGCTGGGCCTGGTCTGGCTACCCTGTATCGGCCCGACCCTAGGAGCAGCTATCGCACTCGCATCCGTTGGGCAGGACATGGGCATGGCATTCATTATCATGTTTGCCTTCGGCATAGGTACTGCAGCTGCTTTGCTCAGCGCAGCGGTGCTTTCAGCCGGTTTACTCAAGAGAATACGGCCGACCGTGTTAAAACAATCAAATAGTGGAAAACAACTTCTAGGCATTATGCTGCTGACTCTTGGCGTGATGGTCTTTGCCGGTTTTGACAAAGTACTTGAAACAGCAGCCCTCAAGTGGCTACCTGACTGGGCATTGTTTATTTGACTGAAATAGAACGAGGATTCTGGGTGCTTTGTGCTAGACAGTTATTTATAGAGACTTTTTTGTTCGAAGGAGCTCAAAATGAAATTTCGTACTTCAATACAATTATTTTTTGCAATACTAAGTATCTCTTTTTTATCTCATGCCGCAGAAATCAATACCAGTTTTGAATTTAACAATACCAGCGGTTCTTTTACGCTCACTGACGAATCAGCTTCCGCAGTATTCAGTGGCGGCGAAGCCAAATCGGTGGGTAATTTCTCACTCTATCATACGGGTTTAAACGCCTGGATGGTACCACCAGGTGCAACGGGGAACATTGATTTTAACCCGCCTGCTGAACAACTCACGGTATTTTTCCGCACACAAAACGGTAACAATAACAGCATACTCGAGCTTTTGGATAGTGACGGTCAGATTCTAATCAGTTTTCCAGGTTCGTCTTCCAACTGGACAGAAGTTATCGCAAGCACAGCATCACTGGGAAAGCCGGTTGCACGCGTAATTTTGCGAAACGAATCAGGGCAGGGTTATGCCGTACTGGATGATTTAAGCGCTATTGCTTCACAAACCCAAACGAGTCAGCGTCTGGAAAACCCGATTCCCGAATCGATCCGGAAAGGAACCAACCGACTCAGGCTCAAGCAGGTTGCGGACGGTTTGACCGCGCCGAATTGGGCGGTTGCCGCACCCGGAGACAGTCAACACTTGTATGTAGGCGATCAGGACGGCAAGTTATGGCGCATCAATTTATCTGATAACACCAAAGCCGTTTTTCTGGATATATCCGACCGGCTTGTGACGTTAGGCGCATTTGGAAGTGGTACATTTGACGAACGCGGTTTTCTCGGTTTTGCTTTTCACCCTCAGTATGCAGAAAATGGCCTGATCTATACCTACTCCTCGGAACCAGTTACAGATGTCAGTGATTTTTCCACCATACCGGAAGGCTCAACAGCAAATCACCGCTCCGTTATCCGTGAGTGGCGTCTGGAGTTTGACAATACCGCACAGAATCAAGCTACAGTTGCAGCGGAACGTGTTTTGATGACTGTTGATCAGCCGCAGTTCAACCACAATGCTGGAGCGCTGAATTTTGGTCCTGACGGCATGCTCTATGTCGCTTTAGGCGATGGCGGCGGAGCCGATGACCGCGATGGGCAGGAATTTGCAGGCAGCCCGATGATTGGGCATGGCACAGACGGTAATGCGCAAAATACGGCTAATCCACTCGGTAGTTTGCTACGGATTGACCCAATGGGAAATAACGCAGCAAATGGTCAATACGGCATTCCCGCTGACAATCCATTTGCTGGATCAGAAACCGTACTGAACGAAATATATGCGTACGGCTTTCGCAATCCATTCCGGTTTTCATTTGATACGGTAACCGGATTATTGGTACTTGCGGATGTCGGACAAAACGATATTGAAGAAGTGAATCTGATTCAGGCTGGTGGTAATTATGGCTGGAGCACTAAAGAAGGCAGCTTCCGTTTCGACCCTAATGGAAATGATCCTGGTTTTGTGACCAGTGAACTGGTTTCAGGGAATTTGATTGATCCTGTCGTTCAATACGATCATGATGAGGGCACTGCGATTATTGGAGGTTTTATCTACCGTGGCGAATCCATCAGCGCTCTGCAGCAGTCCTATGTGTTCGGTGATGTTGCCAGAACCGGCAATGGTGATGGCCGAATATTCTATACTCGTGGCGCTGAAATTTTGGAACTCGATCTGACGCTGCGCGATACTCCCGGTTTCTGGGTGCTTGGTTTTGGTCAGGATGCAACAGGTGAACTCTATGTCCTTGGCAATGCAACCGGCATACCGTTTGAAACTACCGGAGCCATATATAAACTTGTACCCAACGCCGGTTTCAGTGGCGGTATACTCGATATACCGGCGGTCGACGTGATACAAGAAGGTGGTAATGATGTATATCGGGCGCAGCTTCAAGCTGTAGAGGGTAGCCAACCATTGCGTTTCGAACTGATGCAGGCGGAAAAACTGGCTGAAAGTTTTCGCGGAGATAATGCCACATTCGATCAAGAAACCGGTATCTTGAATATTCCGTTTGTCAATATTTCAAATGCAGATAATTCGGTATCGACCTATTCGGCGGAGCTTGAACTGATACCAGGCTTGCCACGGTTGACTTTTGAACTGAAACAGGCAATTCTTGTAAAATAAGTTTTTAATCCAAGACATACTTCTATTTAAATTCTGAAATTTTGCGGTTTTAATTCCATGGCAATATTTAGTCGATCCTGAAAAAAGATATTTTGAAAAATTTTCTGCGTAATAATTTCTGCCAAAAATTATTTATTTTTCCTGCATACTTTTTTCAGAGATTTCCAGAGGCAAGACTTGTTTTTGTCTTATTTTTCGCAGCAAAAAATAGCCAATAAATGGCCAGCAGCCATTTTTTCAGATTCCAGGCGCAAGCAGCCATCAGCAAGTTGATATGGTCGCCGATTGCGCCTTTCAGATAATTCCTCGCCATTCGATAGTCGGATTTTAAATGACCGATAATGGGCTCAATCGCCGCACGCCTTCGGCATTGTTTTCGCTTCTTGTCTTTCTGGTAACGCGTGTCTTGCTTGAGCGCTTTTCCCGGTAGAATAATTTTGGTTCCATTGACTTCACTTTTGCCGCGGTAGCCGCGATCACATACCGCTCGTTTGGCCGCCTTGCCGCGCGATATTTCAACATGTTTGAGTATTGCCGGCAGCGTATGATTGTCATGCAGGTTTTGTTCATGGCAGACAACGCCGACAATGATATTGCCTCGCGCCGTACTGGCAATTGACGCCTTGCTGCCGTATTCGTATTGCTTGTGGTCTTTTCCTTTGGCGACACAGTAGACCTGCGATTCATGCAATGAGTAGATTTTGTTTGTGTCTTTGGGCTGTTGTTTTAAGACCCGCTCATACAGCAGAAAGTCCCGCTGGTAGCGTTCGAACAAGCAGTGTTGCGGCAATCTCCTTCTGAGTTCCCGCATCAAAATGCCCACTATGGTTCTCAGCCGTTTCAGCGCACGCTTGGCCTTGACTCTTTTCTTGGCATGGCGAAAATGACGAATATCCAGGTGCAGTGATTTGACTTCCTTAACGAACGTGCGCCGTTGGAAAATGCCATGCGCTTTGGCAAGCTTGTTCAGGCGATTGATAATTCTAAT
>JAGRFM010000182.1 GCA_020446045.1 Nitrosomonas sp. | reverse complement strand
CTTTTCAGCGCCACTGACTGTGTTAGGTCTTTTGACAAGGGAATAACCATTGCCTGCAAGCCCTGCCTTGCCAGTAACGCTGAAAAGCTAACTGTATCCGTAAATATTAAGTTGAAGGAGTACTAGCATGCACTATTCCCGCCATTTTCCGGCAGCCCTTAACTGCTGTTTCAATCCTTGTAATGGGAAATCCTGTTCATAAGCTTTTTTAGCGTACTGCACGGCATTCTCATAATCTTTCTTTTTCAAATAAATCAGCCCCAGGTTATAAGCCGTTAATGGATTGTCCGGTTCAAGATTATTCGCAATCAACAATTGTTCCAGCGCCATGTCCGTTTTATTGGTTTTCAGTAAATGATTGCTAAAAACCAGCCGTGCCATGGCATCGTCAGGCTTGAATCGTATTGCACGCTCAAACCAGCACATTGCCGTGTATATGGATCCACTAGGTTTTGGTGTTCGATCCCGGATACTTAGTCGGCTCATTGCATCCAGGGCACGGTGATGATTTGGATAAGCTCTTAAGGTAAAGCCAAGGTCGTGACCAATTTCACCGGTATCGCCTGAAATAAGCATTTCAACATTTTTGGAAAAATGATGACCTTCAACTAAATTGAGATGCGCTGGTTGCGGATTGGTATAATCGTAGGGTCCGTTGCCACCGTTATCCAGATTTCCACAAATGGGTTCCGCCTGACTTAAAGTGGTAATGAATATAAAATTTGCAGCGATTAAAATATAAAAATACTTCATGGCTTCAAAAAATCTTAAACTGGAATGATTGTGTTTTAATCATTTTTATTAAAAGCGTTACGCTAGAAAGAGTACCAGATATATGGAAGATTAGCAGGTCAATACGCAATCTTGCCATCAAATGGTTTAAGCTTACACTATTTATATGGATTTTCGTATGAATAATGAACCGAGCTCAGATCAATTATTTAAAAAAGACTTGTCAAAACTGAAAGAAACATTGACCGAACTGCAATTTCATGTCACGCAGAACGCCGGGACAGAAAAACCGTTCAGCAATGAATTCTGGGATAACAAAGCGGAAGGTATTTATATCGATATTGTTTCGGGTGAACCGCTTTTTGCGTCCGTTCATAAATTTGACTCAGGAACTGGCTGGCCAAGCTTCTATCAACCGATAGACGAGCATTTTATACAATCCAGGAAAGACTATGAATTACTGCAGCCGCGTGTTGAAGTACGCAGCCGTTATGCGGACAGTCATCTGGGGCATGTTTTTAACGATGGGCCGCCGCCGACGGGATTGCGATATTGCATCAATTCCGCATCTTTAAAATTTATTCCACGGAATGATCTGCAAACTGCGGGCTATGGCAAATATGCCTTCCTGTTTGATGAGCCGGCAGTCCAAAAATGACCCGGCATAATCGGGAGATATCGAACGCCGATACGCATGATGTCGGACTGGAAGCGTTACTGAGCGGAAAGCGGTCGCCGTCACTGCCGCATGCCATTGTTTGCTTCGTGGGCGTATTTTTAATGATTTCATCCGGGTTGTTTGTGTTCGAAGCCAGCCTGCATGCGATCATGTTTCTGGCTTTGGTGTGGGTGGTTATGCACGCGACCTGGCTCGGACATTCTTTTGACACCATACGGCATATGATGAACCATGGTATCAGCAAGGCGTTGCCGGCACTGTATATTTTTTTGCTGATTGGCATGGTGATTGCAAGTTATATGCAAAGCGGTACCATTGCGAGTCTGCTGTATTATGGAATTGATCTGCTCAATCCGGTTATTTTTCTACCCGTAGGATTGATTTTATGTTGTTTGATGTCCCTGGCTACGGGTACTTCGTGGGGAACGGTCGGGACGCTGGGCGTGGTTTTAATGGGTATCGGTGGCGCCATAGGGATACCGTTACCGTTGGTGGCGGGTATGGTGATTTCCGGCGCGACATTCGGCGATAAGCTGTCACCGATATCCGATACGACCAATCTGGCTGCGATGAGCGCCGATACCCATTTGTACCGGCATATTCATTCCATGCTGTACACCACAGTGCCGACTTTTGTTATCGTGCTTGTTTTGTTCAGTTTGCTGGGAATGCAATTTTCCGGGACGTTTTTGCCCAGAGCGCATATTGAAGAAATCAGAACGGCACTGGATAACGCTTTTCAATTAAATCCATGGATAACGCTGTTGCCGTTGATGGTTATGTTTGTCTTAAGCGTGAAACGTTACGCACCGGAAATCAGTATGTCGTTAAGCATTCTGACCGCTATGCTGATTGCCGTTTTTTACCAGGATAAGCAAGGTATTGACGTTATCAATGCACTTTGGATGAATACCGAAGGTTCGACCGGTATGGATAATCTGGATACGCTGTTGGGCCGGGGCGGTATCTATAGCATGGCCTGGACGCTGCTGCTGTCGATCATGGCGTTGGCACTAGGCGGTATCTTGCATCACGCAGGCTTTTTACGCGTTTTGTTGGTGAATGTGATTATGCATATCAAGCGTATCAGTACCTTGATCGCCACGACCATAGCAGCCGGTTTTGTCAGCAATATCGCCATGGGCGAAGCCTATCTGTCGATTATTTTGAATTGCCAGTTATTTAAAAGTTCATACGAAGAAAAGGAAATCGATAAGGCCGTATTGTCACGTTCTGTGGAAGAGGGCGCCACATTGACAACCGCGCTGATTCCATGGACAACGACAGGAACCTTTTATGCCGCTACACTTGGAATAGCAACTTTGGAATATGCACCCTATGCGTTGCTGAACCTGTTGAATCCATTTGTTTCCATTGCGATGGCGTTGCTTGGCCTGGGCGTGCTGAGACAGAAACGCAGCGGATGAAATTGTTAGGCTGTTCGCTTGTTTCGTTCAAACCGATAAAAAGCCAGTTTTCCCATCAAATTGGGCAGAAAGCTGATCAAACGGTCTTTTTTCATGACATGGCGCTCCAGAATTTTCGCATCGCATTGCCTGCACAAATCTTCAAAGTCACCCAAGGTGCAAAGGTGAATATTGGGTGTGTCATACCAGTGATACGGAAGCGACTCCGATACCGGCATATGACCCTGGATAACTTGTAAACGGTTTTTCCAGTAACCAAAGTTTGGAAAAGAAACAATGCCCTCACGTCCTACACGCAGCATTTCCCCAATGATTCTTTCGGTATGTTTCATTGCCTGCAGCGTTTGTGAAAGAATAACGTAATCAAACGAGTCGTCGACAAATCCGGATAGTCCTGATTCAAGATCGCTTTGTATTACATTTATACCGTTCTTGAGACAGCTCAAGACATTGTTGTCGTCAATTTCTACGCCATAGCCAAAAATGCCTCGTTCCTGCTGGAGGAACTTCAGTAATGCGCCGTCTGCACAGCCCAAATCCAGTATTTTTGATTCCGGTTTGATCCAGTTGGCGATGGCGGCAAAATCGGGGCGTTGTGCAGCGGTTACGGGTGAAAATGGTGTGTTCATGATAACGCGTCTAAACCTCAATATTATTCATATACGCTTGTGTCAGTTGATGATAATAAGCGTCATTCATCAGAAATGAATCATGGCCATGCGCGGAAGTGATTTCAGCATAACTGACATTGATATTGTTGTTTAACAGAGCTTTGACAATATCGCGTGAACGTTCCGGCGAGAAGCGCCAGTCCGTGGTAAATGAAAGAACCAAAAAGTTTGCTTGGGCAGTTTTAAACGCGGCCGTCAAGTCGCCATTATAGGCATGGGCTGGATCAAAATAATCCAGTGCTTTGGTCATCAGCAGGTAACTGTTGGCGTCAAACAGATCGGTGAATTTATCTCCCTGATAGCGCAGATATGATTCGATTTCAAATTCGACATCGTAGCCAAAAGAAAATTTGCCGTCTCTCAGATCGCGGCCAAATTTGGTCGCCATCGAATGATCCGAAAGATACGTAATATGACCCAACATGCGTGCGAGGCGAAGGCCGCGTCGTGGAACGGTGTTATAGGCATAATAATCGCCGCCATAAAAATCCTGATCGGTCAGAATCGCCTGGCGTGCTACATCGTTAAACGCGATATTTTGTGCGGTAAGCTTCGCAGCTGCAGCGATAATAATGGCATGGCGGAGTCTGTTGGGATAATCCAGGGTCCATTGCAGTGCCTGCATGCCACCCAGGCTGCCGCCGACAATGGCGGCAAACTGTTCGATACCCAGGTGATCGGCAAGTTGTGCTTGTGTCTCGACCCAGTCTTCTACGGTAACAAGCGGGAAATTGGCGCCATAATGATGTCCTGTTCGCGCATCAATGCTGGCCGGGCCGGTAGAGCCATGACAGCCACCCAGATTATTGACGCCAATAACAAAAAACTTGTTGGTGTCTATGGGCTTTCCCGGTCCGACCATGTTGTCCCACCAGCCGGTGCTTTTGGGTTTGTCGGCATAAATGCCTGCAACATGGTGATTGCCTGAGAGCGCATGGCACACCAGCAGAGCATTTGAACGTTCCGCATTCAGTTTGCCGTAGGTTTCATAAACCAGATTGTAGCTACTCAATGTTGAGCCGCTTTTCAATTCCAGAGGTTTATCGATATGTACGTACTGCGGCGTTACGATACCGACTGAGTTTGAATCTTGCATTTAAACAATACTAAAAATCTTTTTAATAAAAAACCCGACATTATATCGCTAAAATACCATTTTATTGTGTAGCAACGAACCGTTAACTGTTGAGCCTCGCCAACAAATGGTGCGTTTTAACCGGATTATCCGCACGGATAATCCGTTGCGCTAACGGCATAATATCAGGTAAATTACTTTTCAGGATCTGGTTTTTGATGGCCAGCAACTGGGCGGGGTACATGGAAAATTGTTGCAGTCCCAGGCCGAGCAGTAAGCGGGTAAATTGAATATCACCCGCCATTTCGCCGCAAATCGATACGGCTTTAGATGCGCGGTGGGATGATTGAATCACGCGCGATATCAGCCATAAAACGGCGGGATGAAACGGATCGTAAAGATGTGCAACGGAATCATCCACACGATCGACAGCCAGCATGTATTGAATGAGATCGTTAGTTCCGATGGACAGGAAGTCCAGTCGTTTCAAAAATGTTTCCACACTCAATGCTGCTGCCGGAACTTCGATCATGCCGCCGACTTGAATCTGCTCATCAAAATCAATCTGATCATTACGTAAGGATTGTTTGGCATATTCGATCAAACTCAGCGTTTGATTGACTTCAACCAGATTCGATAACATCGGGATCAGTATTTTGATATGGCCAAACTTGGACGCGCGTAAGATGGCGCGCAGCTGCGTATGAAACATTTGGGGTTCCGACAGACTCAGGCGGATGGCACGCAAACCCAGGGCGGGATTAACCGCCAATTGCGGAACATGCTTCAGATTCTTGTCTGCGCCCAGGTCAAATGTTCTGATAGTCACGGGTTTGCCGCGCATTTGTATTGCGACTGCCCGATATGCCTCGAACTGTTCGTCTTCACCGGGTAGATCGTCGCGATTCAAAAATAAAAACTCACTGCGGAACAGACCGATACCTGCCGCCCCGTTTTCCTTGACTTGTTCAAGATCGCTCGGCAGTTCAATATTGGCCAGCAAATCAATCGGTTTGCCATCCAGCGTTACCGCATTAACACTTTTCAAACGCCGGAGTTTTTGTTTTTCCAGCTCAAGCTGACTTTGCCGTAACCGGTATTCATCCAGGACGTATTTGTCCGGATTGACGATGATGATTCCCTGGCTGCCATCGACAATCAGACTGTCGCCTTCCAGGATCATTTGATGCGCATGATGCAAGGCAACAACTGAGGGAATATTCAGGCTGCGCGCCACAATAGCGGTATGTGACGTCAGGCTGCCCATGTCGGTCAGAAAAGCGATGAATTGATGGGGCTTATATTGCATGATATCCGCCGGGCTCAGATCATGCGCAACCAGAATATGATCGCCGAGTTGTTTGGATGGCGGCGGTTGATAACCCGGATGTCCCAATAATGCTTTGAGAATCCGGTCTACGACTTGTTCAACATCGGTTTTGCGTTCACGTAAATAAGCATCGTCAATTGCTTCAAATTGCTCGAGTAAAACGTCTTTTTGTTGCGCCAGCGCCCATTCCGCATTGCAGTGCGTTTGCAAGATAATATCGCGTGTTGCGTCGGTCAGTGTCGGGTCATCGAGTATCATATGATGTAACTCGATAAAAGCGCTAAACTCCGCGACAGCCGGCCCATCGGTTATTGAAGTGCGCAGAATCTCAAACTCTTGGCGTACTGTTGCAAAAGCATTATCCAGCCGGTTGATTTCATTATCGATCTGATTCTTGGGTATCAGATAATGTATGACTTCCAGCATGGCAGGCGCCGTCAAATGCGCATGACCGATCGCAATGCCGCCGGAAACGGGAATTCCGTGCAAGATGAAGCTCATTCACCTTCCTCAAAATAATTTTCGATTAACGCTACCAGCGCTTCCATTGCTTCGTTTTCCTCTTCTCCGTTGGTTTCAATCTGTATTGTTGTGCCTTTGCTTGCTGCCAGCGTCATGACGCCCATGATGCTTTTGGCGTTTATACGGCGATTATTGCCTGATACCCAAACTTCACATTTATACTGACTGGCCAGTTTGGTCAGTTTGGCGGATGCACGTGCATGTAGTCCGAGTTTATTGATTATTTCGACTTCTCTAAGTTGCATGGTCAATCACCTCGGGTGTTACCATCATGCCTTTTTTTCCTCCTTCCAATGCTTTTTCGATTACCGTTGACAGGGTTTCATTGCGATAAGACAGTGCTCTGATCAGCATCGGCAGGTTAACACCGGCAATGCAAAAGACCCTGCCGGATTCAGTTAACCGGGTCGCGATATTGCATGGTGTCGCGCCGAAAATGTCACACAATATCAGTACGCCGTTACCGGTATCAAGCTGTTGCACGGTGCCGCGCATGGCGACCAGTAAATCATCCGGATCATCTTCGACAAATACGCCAAAATGCTTCAATTGTTCCGGTTTGTCACCTACGACATGAATGGCGCAGCGAATCAAGTGCTCGCCAAGGTTTTCATGTGTCACCACCAAAATTCCGATCATAGTGTTTTTCTCGATTTCAAATGAAATAATCTATTCTGAATGAGTAGTATCAATGATTAATCTCGATGCGTTGCGTTGGCTTGATATCGCGGAAATCAGACCGGCGCACAACAACAAAACTGCAATACCGAGTATCAACATATTTCCTGTTATAACATATGGGGTGGCGCCGCTAAAGCCCTGTGCATGCCCATGTAGTCCTGCGGTTATAAAAACTTCGAGCTGATCGAGAATGTTGCCACGTTCATCGATGATCGCTGTTATGCCGGTATTCGTCGAGCGCAGCATATAACGACCGGATTCCAATGCGCGCATCTGAGAAATCTGCAAGTGTTGATGCGGGCCGATAGAACGGCCAAACCAGGCATCATTGCTGACATTGACCAGTACTGTTGCCTGCGGTAACTGATAAATGATTTCCTCGCCAAAAACATCTTCGTAGCAGATATTTACGGCAACCTGTTGATCGGCCAATTGCATCGGTGTTTGATCGGTACTGCCGCGTGAAAAATCGGACAAGGGAATCTGAAGGACTTCAATAATCCAGCCAAAAACAGGTTTTAGCGGAATGAATTCACCAAACGGAACCAGATGATGCTTACGGTAAACCTGTTCGGGCGAAGAACCGTAGCTGAACATACTGTTGTAATAGGTATCAATGTCATTGGTAGCATGTTCTGCGAGACCGATGAGCACGTCACCATTGTTTTTCCGGGCATGTTCGGCGAGATATTCCAGATAATCGGGAGGAACGACGTCATTAAATAACGGAATAGAAATTTCCGGTGTGACAATCAGCCGGCTTTTGCTTTCCAGTACCAATTGCGCGTAGGTCCGCATGGTTTGTTCAACATGATCTTCTCGCCATTTTAAGTCCTGTTCGATATTGCCCTGTAACAGGCTGACGGTGACAGGTTCTCCTTCGGGTTCCACCCAGTTTATCGATTGCAGTCCGAATCCACCCAGCCAAATGACGCCTAATAATAAGCCGATCTGTCTCGCAGTTTTTGTTTTAGCAAATCCAAGGCATAGCAACGCCGCGCTGATGACCAGAACCAGTGACACGCCGTAAACACCCAGTATCGGCGCAAATCCTGCTAATGGACTGCCTGGCGCCTGGGAATAGCCCAATACAAGCCAGGGAAAGCCGGTGAATAGCGTTCCGCGCAACCATTCCGTCAACATCCAGGTCGCAGCAACCGCAAATCCCCAGGAGTATGGGGAAGCTGCGCGCAGGCGGAAAGCCAGCCAGCCGCACAAAGCGGGATATAAAGAAAGGTAAGCGCACAAGATGATTAAGGCAAATATCGCAAATGCAGGTGGCATGGCGCCAAAATCATGCAGGCTGACATATAACCAGGTCACTCCGACGCCAAACAGCCCCATGCCGTACCAAAAACCCAGCCAGCTTGACTGTGAGGCGGTGGTTGCCTGACGCCAGAATAAGAACAACAGCGCCAGCGTCATCAACGGCAGTGGAAACCAATAAAAAGGCGCAAAACCCGGAACCGTCAAGATGCCCAGCAAAAAGGCCAGCAGGTATTTCAATTTAATGCTTTGTAAACGAACGATATTCATTTTATGCCGGACATGGTGAATTACGCATTTTTGAAGCGTGAATGTTTAACCAGTACAATCGATGCCATCGGTAATACCAGTCCAATGATGGTTACCGTGATCAATAAATGCCCCAGTTCGCTGTAATCAGCCGGTATGATGATTTTTCCGGTTGCTGCATCCTTGACTTCGCGAGTCACTTCATAAAACTGGTTCAGGTATTTGGTGCCCAGTTGTGAGGCGGACAAGGCAAGATTGGTGAACGACGCCATAACCGCAAAAAACGTTGCTTTGAGTTTATCCGGTGCGGAATTGGCGATCCAGGCCAGCATGGGAATCATGGCGACCTGTCCCAGCGGGGATTCCAGTGCTGTGTCAACCAGTGCGATAAAGCGGGCATCGACGACTCCACCGGTTATCGATGCCGTCCATACATGCAGATCGTAATACATACCGATAATCGGGAGAGACAGAACCGCACCGACAATAGTCAAAAAACCAATAATATAAGCAATGGAACGTTCAGCCATGAAACGGCGAAAAATAAACATGCCGAGCAGCGCCAGGCTTGCGCCGACCAGTGACAGCACCGCAAGGAATTGCTGATCAAAACCCAGTTCATCGATCATCCACCAGGTGGAACCGGCGCCCGGTCCGGGAATGGCGCGAAAGATAAAGACCAGAAATGCCGTGCCAACCAGTACATTACGTGCTTCAGGTTCCAGTTCACCGACCAGTTGCCGCATCAGGAATAGCACGATTGCCATCGAGATCAGAAAAATGATTTCTTCACCACCCGGAATGCGGCTCAGTCCAACAGTCAACGATACTACTGTAAACACCAGCCCGCCGCCGAGAATCCACCAGTTGACCGGCGGTGGTTCTGAATGGACGGCAAGCAGATCAATGGCTTCGCTTTTGCTGTAACCCTGTGCGACAAAGTGTTTGATTTCTCGGCGATGCAACCAGGATGCCAATACAACACCGCACACCGAAACTAATGGAATAATCAGCGCAAGTTGGTAAACGAACAAGTAGACGGCTTCTTTTTCAGCTTCGGGTAATGCTGCGGCATCACGCAGCAGAAAGACGTTCGTAACAGATACCAGGATGCCGCCGCCAACGATGGCCACACGTCCCAGTGTTTGCATTGTGACGTGCATGAATTTACGTTTTTCCGGATCGAGCTTTTGTCCGTTTTCGTCGACATGCGGTACCGCCTCGACGGTCATCGCATCGGCAACGACATCCTGTAAGACATAACCAATTGGCGCCAGCAATGCCGAGGTAACATACCAGGCTTCTATTGAAGCGATTTCAGCCATGGCTTCGGTATGACCGAGTAAACCGATCATAATAAGCAGGCTTAACATGATCAGGCTTGCGCCAAGATAAACCAGCAATCCTTTCCAGCGCCACATCAGGTCAACCAGGTGACCGAGCGGCATTTTTAACGCCCACGGCAGCATCATCCAGAAGCCCAGCATCGCCAGAAATTCTGCCGAAAGGCCGAGTTTTTCCTTGACATAGAAGGTTCCGACTATGGCGGTCAATCCTGAAATGCCAGCGGCAACATAAACCATTAACGGCGGCATATACGACAGGCGCATTTCGCGGCCCAGTGAAATAATATTCGCGCTAAACCATTGGATGAAGACGGAGACAAAACCGTTGATGAATGAATGTTTCATGGCATTCTTGTTATGGTTGAATTTCAATTGAAAAATGTATTAAGGTCAGCTTATTTCAGTTGTTTGGGACGTACGCCAACTTTGATTCCGATTTTTATTTCTTCTTTGTTGCGTATTAGGGTGACAGATATTGTGTCGCCGGGTGAAAGCGCCGCCACCTTGTTTAATAATTCCGATGAATTGTCAAACGGTTCGTCTTCGATGGCGATCATGATGTCGCCTGCTTTGATGCCTGCGTGGTCTGCTGGCCCATTCTTTTGCACACTGACAATAAGTGCGCCGGTTTCGGAATCCAGTTTTAATGCATGGGCCAGTTGGCGGGTGATGTCTTGCATGGTGATGCCCAGCCATCCTCGCGTCACACCTCCGGTCTGGATGATTTGTTCCATAATGCCTTTGGCGATATGAATCGGGATTGCAAATCCGATACCGAGCGAGCCGCCAGTTTGTGAAAAGATTGCCGTATTGATGCCAATGAGATTGCCGGCGGTATCTGTCAAGGCGCCACCCGAATTACCGGGATTGATGGCCGCATCGGTTTGGATGAATTCTTCAAACGTATTAATGCCGACCCGGGTTCGCCCCAGTGCGCCGATAATACCCATGGTGACGCTTTGTCCTACGCCGAACGGATTCCCAATCGCAAGGACCACGTCACCGACTTTTGCGTCAAGCGAATGTCCGAGCGTAATGGTGGGCAAATTGTCCAAATCGATTTTTAGCACTGCCAAATCGGTTTCAGGGTCTGATCCGACGATAGCTGCTTTAACCTTGCGGCCGTCGCTCAAGGCAACTTCCACCTCGGTGGCGGCTTCTATAACATGGTGATTGGTCAGAATATAGCCATTCGGACTGACAATGACGCCCGACCCCAGATTGGATCGGCGGCGTGAACGGGATTCAGACTGTTCGCCAAAGAAACGCTGGAAAAGCGGGTCATTCAGTAACGGATGCGGTGCTTCCCTGACTGCTTGAGAGGTGAAAATATTGACAACCGACGGCATCGAACGGCCGGCAGCCTCGAAATAACTGTCGTGTCGTTGTTCGGTGACTTCAGGTATGGCTTCCTTGAGGGTAATGATTTCCGCGCGCGGTTTCCAGGGGAGCAATTCCGGCCTGAGTGTGGAAACTACAAAAAAAATAGCCAGCAAAATTGTCGCCGTTTGTGCAAAAATCAACCAAAGCCTGTGCATAGATGTCTATTACTCCAAAAACAGATGAAACGATTTGTACTATTATGCCTATTGTATGTGTAACCAAGCAGGAAAAGAACCCATGCAACGAAATGAATTAGAAAATTATCTCAATCAATTGCTCGAAATCTCCAGTTTCAAGGATTATTGTCCAAATGGAATACAGGTGGAAGGGCGCAATTCAATCCGAAAAATCGTCACCGGTGTCACCGCCTCGCTGGATTTACTCAATGCGGCAGTGGCGCAGGAAGCTGATGCGGTTATTGTCCATCACGGCTACTTCTGGCGTGGAGAAAACGCATGCATTACCGGCATGAAAGGACGCCGCATTGCGTTATTGATACAGCATGAAATCAACCTGTTTGCATATCATTTGCCGCTGGATTGCCATCCAGAACTGGGCAACAATGCACAACTAGCATGTCGCTTAGGTTTTATAGAACAAGACAGGTTTGGCGAACAGAATATTGCTGTCCGGGGAAAATTACGTGAAGCCATCCCGTTGAGTGCGCTCAGTGAGAAAATAGCACAGACACTGACGCGCGAACCCTTGATCATTGGCGATCCTGGCCAATCTGTTAAAAGCGTTGCGTGGTGTACCGGTGCAGCGCAAGGTTATTTCGAGGCGGCCATAGCGCAAGGTGTTGATGCGTATATTACCGGTGAAATTTCAGAACAGACCGTGCATTTGGCTCGCGAATCCGGTGTCGCTTTTATCGCTGCCGGACACCATGCTACCGAACGGTATGGCGTACAGGCGCTCGGCGAACATCTGGCTGAGAAATTCGGTATCCAGCATCAGTTTATTGATATCGATAACCCGGTGTAATTAACCTTTGAATTCATATTGTTGAATAGTCTAATGTATCTAAAATTTCATAAAATGTTCACATAACTTTAATCCTGCATTAATAATTGGCTTTTAGAATTTTTACTTCCTTAACACAAACTATGAAGGATGAATAAAATGTCTAAAAAACTAATAGCAGCTGCGGCATTAGTCGCCATGAGCGGCTCAGCCTATGCTGCAGGATCATATTTTGAGCCTTTGTCAGCACCGAATACTGCAACCGATGCAGCATCGTTTAATAATAACCCTTTTAACTTGCCGCCAAATTTTTCTCAGGAATTTGTCGCCAGCCGCACCAGTCTGGCAGCGGACTTTGTAGCAAAAGGTGAAGTGTATCCGGCAACTTTTGGTAACTGGGATATGCTGGATTTTGGTGGTAGCAATGCGGAGTATATCTTCATTCCACATGAAGTCGGTGATGGTGCCGGTTTGACACGCCTGAATCGTAATACCGGAGAAGCAGTTGTACTGCTGCAGGGTATTCCAGCACATCCATTCGATACTGATCCGACAGATGGCTGGGATCACATGAACGATAATTTCGGAGGACTTGATCCAGCCAAAATGACACCTGCAGGTACATTATTGACCGCAGAAGAATGGGCCGGCGGTGGTCGTATGTTTGAATTGTTAAATCCGACAACGGCAACTGGTCAATTAGATGCAAACTGGAGATGGCTGACATCCATTCCTTCCGTTTCACATGAAGGCGTTCAGTTTGATAAAGCCGGCAATATGTATTTTGTTGATGAAAACAGTTCGGGTTCAATCTATCGTTTTGAACCTAAAACTGCCAATGATCTGTCAAAAGGCCGCACATCTGTACTCGTTGTGAATGGCGGAGGCGTTGATGGTGCTGTCGGTCATGCACAATGGGTTCCAATTACCGATATGGACAGCAATGCGATAACCACTGCAGATCCATTTGACTATACCAGTCGTGGTGGCCGTGCGGCGGCTGATGAAGTAGGCGGCACAGGTTATTGCCGTCCGGAAGACCTGAGTGTAACGACGCTTGCAAGTGGTAATGAAGCTTTATACTTCCCGGCCACATGCGCACAAATAATTTACTCTGTTGAATTGATTGATGAATCGAATGCAGTAGTGAGAGAGTTCGTCAATAGTAATGTGACTCCGGATGTACTGGGCAACAACCCAGTTGGAACCGGTGGCGGCAACGCTTCGGTTTATGGTTTGAATAATCCGGACAATGTGGCGGCTGACGTTGCCGGAAATGTTTTCATCATTGAAGATCAAAATCCAGGTGATATCTGGATGGCGATTGATGAAGATAAAGACGGTGTTGCCGAATCTGTCGCATTGTTTGCAAGCCTCGGTAAATATGGTTCAGAACCAACTGGCTTTAAAAATGATCCGCGCGATCCGTTCATCTGGTATGTCCATGTTCAGCATCCAAGCACGCATGGCAACAACGATGCATTGTGGATCATCAAGCATGATATCGCTGATGAATGTGGTTGCCAATCATCCAAGAATCATGGTGCTTACGTTTCATGCGTAGCACATGCAGCCAAAGATATGGGTATTAGTGGTTCAATCAAACAGGCATTAATGAAAGTCGCGGCAAAATCCAGCTGCGGGAAAAAGTAAAACAATAAACTTCGTATCAAACTGATCCATTGCAAACCAGCAACGATTCATCGTAGCTGGTTTGTTTTTTCTACGACTGATTTCTACGTTCAATGAAAAGCGTATTACCTACCTTGCGCTTAGCCTGCGTTTTAGCTGAAGCAGCAGCTGCTGAAATTTCGTGGTGTGAGTTGAATTTTCCGGGTTCTATTTGTACTGCACCGATCGACATGGTTACTAGCGGATGGCTGGTTTTTTGTCCGGTACGATTGATCGAGATGTAGCCATTCTGTTTCAGGTGTTCAGGCTTAAAAAAGTGTTTGATTTTCGTCTCGAACAATTCCAGTGCAATTTTGCAGCGATGTTCCCAATCAGGACTCTGAAATAGGATAAGAAAATCATCGCCGCCGATGTGTCCGACAAAATCACGATGTAGATCGCAGACCTGTTGAAGTACTTGCGCGATGATTTGGATAATTTCATCGCCTTTACGATAGCCGTAAACGTCGTTAAACGGTTTAAATGAATCCAGATCGCAATAGCAGGCGCAGAATTTAATCTGATTTTTTAACAGGCGGTCAATGTGTTGGTCTATGGGTACATTGCCGGGTAGAAAAGTGAGTGGATTAGCGTAACGTGCCGCTGTGATCTGCATCTGGGTAATTTCACGCATAAGCCCATGACCGGTGCCTACACCTAGATAAACACCATGGTCGGTTACGATAAAACCATTGGATAGATGTTTTGGGCCTGCTGCGACCATCGCATCACTCAAATCGCATAAATCAATATTTTTATCGACAATCAATGGGGCAGATTCCATCAATATTGTGCAGGGTTTTTTGTGATACAGTTCGCGCCCGAAAGGTCGTGCAAAGCATTCATAGAATTGATGACGATTGATCAATCCTAGCGGAATTCCTTGCTGATTCACGACAGGTAGAATTTCTATCGTTGGATCGACTTCAAAACGGCGAATAACTTCTGTGTTATCGGCTTCAGATAAAATGGGTGTCAGTGTATTGAGCAACTTTAAAACAGGCGGTGTTTTCTGATTTACTCCATTGTGGCTGGGGTATACTTGAATTTGTTTTTGACTGATACTGTTGATGACATTAACTGATAATGATGTGGTGGGTATCGGCTCAGGGCGTGCGATAAAATAACCCTGACCGCAGGCTATACCCAGATCTTTTACGATCATGAATTCCGGCCGTGTCTCAATACCCTCTGCGATGATCAGGGAATTCGAATTTTCTGCGATCTGCTGGATCGAATTGACAAATTGTAATTTAATCGGGTCCTGATTAATATTTTGTATGAAGTGCTTGTCAATTTTGACGTATTCCGGCATCAACTCCAGCCATAAACGTAAACTTGAAAAACCCTCACCCAAATCGTCAATTGCAACTTCCAGCCCCAGTTCACGATAATAGTGCGCAGCTTCTAACATCAGGCGATAGTCATGAATAGGCTGGCTTTCAGTTAATTCAATGACAATCCGGTGTGGATCCAGACCGATCGAGCGTATATACGATACCGTGTCTTCTGTCCAGAAACTGGGATCCAGAAAGCATTCGGGACTAGTGTTCAAAAACAACTTGCCTTCCAGATTTAATTGACCAAATGCTTCAAGCACAACCTGGCGGCATAGATGCTCGAGTTCCAACAATACTCCATATTGTTTGGCAGTGTGGAAGATATAAACCGGCGAATGTAGGGGAGTATTTGACGGACCACGAATTAACCCCTCATAACCGATGATTTCCCCCGTGGGTATGCAAATAATGGGTTGGAAATAAGCAGTTAACTTTCTTTGTTCGATAATTTCATTCAATTGGGAAAGTAATTCACCTTGCAGGTTGTCGGATAGCGAATCTTTGATGAATGTTTTATCAAACCTTTTTGCATTAGCATGAGTCGACATTTCGATTTGGTATTGTTCTTCAATGTTATGACAGCTGCATTTAACCTAAACACCATCAGTTGGATGGTGTTTAGAGTGCATTGTTTTTTAATTTTAGCAAGACGCAATGAGGCGTCATAACCAGTTATTACAACGAATTGCAACACCGCAAAAAGTAAAAAAACAATGTGCTATAAATAGCATAGTGTTGCTCACCATTGAGGTTTTTAGGGTTAATGACAACGAGAAGTTAGCATTATTGCGTTTCATTTGTATGACACAACTAGCACTCCTTCAACTTGATATTTGCGAGTACGGCGCTCACAAGATATTTTGTTACTGTGTTACAGCACTTGCTAATGGAACACCATTCGGGCTTAATGGAAATGTTATTAGCTATGCGCTAAATGCTGTCAGTACATGTGAAAGGCGCCAATTGACTATCTTTCCTGACACGAATTTGAATAAAGTCAGAAAACTATATGAAGTGAAAAACTAGCTTTTTCTTAGTGCCAGACAGGTTACCCATTACGGTTGAAATTTGACTAGATTGGAAACACTATCGCTGTCGCAAGATTGTTGCTGGGTCTGAGCGCCTCGGCGGCATCCTATTCCTAACGAAAAGATCAAATTCATATGACTTATCTGAATTTCTGGAAGACACGCGGATCGATCGCCGCAGCGCCTAACATGCCACCCGAAAGCGCTCCGGCGATTCCAGGGCTCATGACATCTTGACCCGCCAGAAATAAACCGGGAACAGGTGTGCGGGCGTTAAGCGCATTTGAAAACAAGCGACGCGGGGTCGTTTCGATGCCATAGAATCCACCCTTCTCGTGACCGGTGAATGAGGCGGTTGCGAGTGGAGTGCCAAGTTCTCGATAAACGACAAGTGGCGCCAATGCCGGGAACTTCATAGCGAAGGAGTCCATCATCTTGGACTTTATACTCTGTTTGAATGCAGCCCACTCATCGGCACGCTTATCAATACCCCCATTCGCAAATTTAGCCACCGATGACCAATCGGCCCAAACCAGCATTTCACCGGTGTGTTTGCTTGAAGGGCCGGGATCATGAGCGGGGTCCTTGAGAGACGAAAACGAGACAAACATCATCGGAATTGACTCGCCGCCTGCCGCTGTCCATATGGCGTCATTGGTATCCCAGCTTTCGTAAAACCAGTGGTTCGAGCGCGTCGCGCCGTATCGCGCGATATCACCCTCGAAGCCGAGAAAGAGGTCGAAGTGGCAGATCGACGGTTTGAACGAGGCTATCTCGCGAACCCAGTCCATGTTGCGAATTTCCTCCGGCAGCAGGCGCTTTGCTGTCTCACCGGCTCCGATCGCCGAGACGATGAAGGGCGCTTTGATTTTTTCACCGGCTTGGGTGCGTACGCCCACGGCCTTACCATCTTCAAGCAGTATTTCGCTGACCGGCGTCCCGGCCCGGGCGTTGCCCCCTGCTGCTTCGATCACCGGAACAAGCCCTCTTGCGATGGCGGCGCCGCCGCCCACGGGGTAGGCGGCGCCTTCAAGATAGTGCCCCATGACGATGGCGTGAAAGGCAAAACTCGCTTCCTTTGGCTTGCCGCCATAGGTGCCCCACTGTGCCGACAACACGGCGGCAAGCTTTGGATTGCTGACGAGTTCCGCGATGACTTCGCCGGTCGTGCGACCACACCAGCGCTGGATTTTCTTGTTGTTCCACCAGTGATGCGCAGAACGGAACGGCTCGGGCATCGCGCGCTCGGCAGCAACCATGTGCGCGGCTTCCTCCGCCGACAGCAACGCCTCGAAGTAGGCATCGATTTCAGCAACATTGTCGGGAAACCGCTCTTTGAGCTCCATCTTGTAAGCTGAAGCCGGACGCCCTACGGAAATCTCGAATTCATCCGGGAAGTGCAGCGTATCGTAGACGGTGCCTACCGAACGAAACTCGATTGTTCCGCTGCTAAGCCAGTCCAATATCCGGCCCGCGAGCTGGTTGTGGCCGAATGTACCGCAATAGTGGAGGCCGACATCCCAGGTGAAGCCATCACGAGTGAAAGCGTGAGTCAGTCCGCCAATTGTATGCGCTTGTTCAAGAAGCAGGACTTTGTGATCCAACCGGGAAAGGGCGGCGGCAGTTGTCATTCCGCCCATGCCGGAACCAATGACAATGACATCGAACGCGTTTGCTGACGATTTAGCATCACTCACCAGGATCTCCTTTTTTCTGCGTCTGTATGTCAATAATACCGACAATTGATCTGGCTTCAGGTCAGCCGATCACTGAATGGCTGTTGATACCCAAAATTATACTTCAGTTTGTTCGGCAATTCCCAATGTATCAACTGGGTACAGGTAACTTTCATTGTTAAGCTGGGTTTAAGTGAATGCCTTCTGCCTTACAGGTTTGCCTTTGTTCCAGGATTCTCTAAAGCTTTTGATTTGTGTAGTATTCACTGTAGTTTGATTCCTTCTTTCGGTTTATGGAATCAAAAGCTTTGAACCAAATAACAGGTTGATCATTATCTATTCAAATGCCGCGAAAGATGGGTATGTAATGGTATTGCTGCCGTCAACTTGATTGTTTTGCCAGTTTTTTTACACATAAATTTTTTTATGGTGGGAAAGACATGAAAATAAAATTTTATGGATATAACGCTTTTTTGATTGAATCAGGCAATAAAAAAATTGCTATTGATCCGGGCGGGATGTTTTTTTACTGGTTTCGATTGACTACGCTCATTCCAACATCCGAATGGGAAAATATCACACATATCCTTATCACGCACGGCGACCCAGACCATTACTGGCATGCTGACCGGGTAGCAAGCGCCTCAAATGCATCGGTTATCTGTAACAAAACGATGGTGAGAAATATTCATGGCAAACTGTTAATGCTTGGGCCACGTGATAAAGGCCTGGCATTTACCACGGAATTTGCCCATCTTCATACCCTTTCCGTTGATGAGACCATTGAGATTGATGGCATATCAATTACCGGAATTAAAACAACCCATGGCGAACTTGTCTTTAAGTTGGGGTCTTTTTCTAAAACGCTGAAACCGGGCCCTGATGAACGAATTGGGTGGGGTGCGATTGGTTTTGAAATCAATCTGGATGGAAAAACGATTGTTAATCTTGGCGATACATTACTACACGGAAAGGAATGGCAAATGATTAATGAACCTGATGTATTGATGATACCGATAGGAGGCAAGGCTGTTCATAATACGATGAATGTCGAAGAGGCCATACAAGCGGTTAAAAACATGCGCCCAAAACTGGTGATCCCCTGCCATTATAATTGCCCGGCTTTTTTCACTAAAAGATATAACCCGGCTGATGATGAACTGTTCAAACGTGAGGTTGAAAAAGCGGGATCTAAATGCACCATTTTAGGCACGGGTGATTCAATCGATTTTGCCGATGAATAATAATGTCAAAATGTGGTTGAGGTTGACTGTGCGCATGTCATTATTTGCCGTGGCATTGCTCTGGCCAGCGGGTACCTGGCGATGGTGGGAGGCGTGGGTGTTGATCGTCATGTGGGTGGTCTATGGAGCTGTTATGACGCATTATTTGTTGCAACATGATCCCATATTACTTGCAGAGCGGTTGAAGCTTGTGCCGATACACAAGGAGCAAAAATATTGGGATAAATTATTAATGTCAGTATTTTTTATTGGCGGTATCGGACTTTACCTTATTCCCGGTTTTGATGTGATGCGCTATGAGTGGAGCGAACCCTTACCAGAATGGATGCGGATTTTAGCGTTACTCATCCACTTGCCCTGCTTTTTGTTACTGGGCTGGGTGATGCGTGAAAATACATTTCTATCGCAAGTCGTCAAAATAGATAAAGACCGTGGTCACAAGGTAGTAACAACCGGGCCATACGCACTGGTACGCCACCCCATGTACACTGTGGTGATTGTTTTGTTGTTTGCTGTGCCAGTGGCGCTTGGATCACGTTACGCACTGGTTCTCGCGGTGTTTCTGACACTGTTGCTGATTATTCGTACTAACTTTGAGGATCGTACTTTACACGAAGAGCTAAAGGGTTATCCTGAGTACGCTAAACAAACCCGATATCGATTGATTCCGGGAATTTGGTAATCTTATACTTGTTCATCGTCTTATTTCTTGCTGTCGCTGAGTGGCCGCTTTTCATGATTGGACAGCTGCTCACTGGAAACTATTGATTGAATATTAATGACCGATGGCGACCCGAAGCGGACTTTGGTTGAATCAATTTTGTTAACGCACCGAATAAAAAATATGCCATAAAGGTAACTAGTCTGTTACAATTGAGTACGCAATTGCGTGCGCTAATTAATGTTAGGTAAACCCCCGGCTATGCCGGGGGACTCCCAAAGGTTTGACCGTTACGGCAATAGCAGTAACGTACTCGTCCCAACCACGAGACGAGGAGTCAAAAATGAGGGAGTATCAAAG
>JAGRFM010000181.1 GCA_020446045.1 Nitrosomonas sp. | reverse complement strand
TCGATAGGTATAGCTTTAAGGGTGCCTGTTCGATAGGCTTTGAGTCGCTTTTCTGCCTCGTCTGCCCATATTGTGTCTAGTGAGCTATCAGGTTCATCCAAGCTCTTTATGATCCCTTCGACCACCAGAAATCTCTCGGTTGGTTTAAGCTTTAATGCTTGTTCCAGTATATCTTCGCTACTCACCAGGTTCACCTCTCATTTGTTAGAAACATATTGCTGGCCGCGCTAGCAGCCAGGCCAGTATTATTATAAAAATACTCCGTTTTTGTAATTGTATTTTTAAAATACAAACAATTTCAACCTGTGCATGGCGAATTGATACTCAAGCCGCTACGGGAAGCTGAAAGATTCCTCGACAGTGAGTCTGCCACCGGAAGTCTCTCAACTTTGCTTGCCATTGGTGATACAGGGATAGCCGATCGTAGTCAGAGTTGAGATATTTCGGAACACCTTTGGTTGAAATAGCCGTGTTGAACATTCAACACAATGCCACGCCATCGACATCATTGGTGTGCACGCTGTAGACACCTTTATTCATAGTGAGTCCATAGTCGTAGCACTTTCACGATTTTTTCTTTTTCCAACACTTGGTAAACAACCCTATGTTGAATATTGATTCTTCTTGAATATGCTCCATCAAGGTCACCTACTAATTTTTCATAAGGTGGGGGATTTTGATAGGGGTTTTCTTGAATAAGAACTAATATGTCCTGAGCTTTCTTTTTTAAACCTGCTGAAGTTAGTTTCTTGGCATCTTTCTTAGCTTGTTTGGTATAGTAAATTTCCCACATTACCAATCAAGCTTCTTCTCACAATCATCAAGGCTTTCGTTCATACCTTCACGAATTGACTCTCTCATTCCAGGAATAGAAAGCAAAAACAATGTTTCATTAATCGAGTTCCAGTCTTCCTCTGAGAGGAGAACGGCATTTTTTCGTTTGCCAGTAATAATAATCGGTTGATGAGTTTCAGCAATTTCATCGATTAAATTGTATAGTCTTGAGCGTGCTTCAGTGGCGTTAAGTGTGGTCATCTCTCACCTCCTATACAATAGCGTACGTTAATACGTACTTAACGTCAAGAAAAGCTGGGTTTTATTCTGAGTCACAGATGAAACGTGAAATTAATTGTGCCAAATTTGTGCCAAACTGAGATGGAAATACAGTCATTTGAGGCTGTTTGACACAGTTTTTATACTTGGCAAGCATTGTAAGTCATTGATTATATTAAATGTGAATTTGCTCCTTGCTTCTCATAATCCCTTGGTCGTTGGTTTGAGTCCCACCAGATCCGCCATAAAATCAGGCGCTTAGTTAGTAGATAGCTAAGTGCTTTTTCTTTTGCGGGACACTAATGGGACACTCATAAAAAACAAATGTATGCTTTTCCAGATGAATGGCAACATAATTTTCAAAAGTGACTATTCTCAGAAGAATGAAGAACTGAGTATATCGAACAGGTGGGTTGTGGTTCAGACTTATACTGCTGACTATTCAAAACAAAAAACTGTATAACTTAATGAAATAGTCGGCCGTCTGTCCAAATTGATTTGACGACATACGACTAACTTAACCAACATTACAATCAAGTTTGATTTCAGAGCCGAAGTTAGAGATGATATATCTGAAGGTAAAAATCATTCATTATAATTTCCGGTCGATCTCATGGCAACAAAGGAAGACATTTTCAACCGGTACAACTAACCTTTTCTGGTCAATTTTCGACCGGTGTCAACAGTGTCGAGTTTTCTTACAATTTTGTCCGCAGTCCCGGTATGCCAATGCGTTGTATAACAGCAGCGTTGTTAGCTTCTTCATACGCGAGTAGTTTTCCTTCCCTTTCCCAGATTCGGAATGCCAGTGAATAAGACAGTACTCGTATTGGGTAATCGCGTGGTAATGTTTGTAGATAGGGCTGTATATTGGTGAAATCGGTAACGCCGTATTGTTGCATGATAAAGTGTAGTCCACCATTAGCAGGACCGATGTTGTAAGCCAGTAGCCCCAGGAATAAATCATTCTTCATCTCGGCGAGATAATGCTTGAATGTAGCTGCAGCTACAAACGCATTGTGCCGGGGATTTTCGATTATTATCTTTTCAATACCAAGCTGCTGTTGCGCCTGAGTCACTGCAATAGTCGGTACGCGGGTGATCTGAAACAATCCGTACCCGCCGTCATGACTGGTTCTTGGTATAAACGACGATTCCGCTGCGGCAATGCCATACAGCAAGTTCACATCGACATTAAAAGCTTTGGCTGCATCTTCAATCGCCAGCCGGTATTCATGTGCACGGTCGATCATTATTTGTAGTTGTTTATTGCCATGCCTGCGATAGGCGGCATAGACCTGGTGCGAAATCGTCGTGAGCCCGGCTTCTTCTTTACCACCGACCAATGTGCGGAAATTGCCGTAAGCTAAGGTGAATCGGTCGTTGATGGCAAACCACGTAAACAGTGTTGCCAATGTTATTGACAGTACCGGTGTTAAAATATCCGAATGAAGCTGCAGTTGTTTTCGCAGTTTCCACCAGCCGATCAGGAAAACGGCTGAGACTAGAGCTAGAATCAGCACCGCAACCGCAAACGGCAGCAAATGCCCAAAAAAAGTAGTGCCTGAAAACCGACCGGCCGAATGACCCAATAGCACTATAATTGTCGTAACGGCAATCAAGCCCAAGCAAATAATTTCAATACATACCAGTAGTAATTTTCGCTTGAAGCCGCTTTGTTGATTTTTCCTGGTTCGTTTTTTGGATTTTCGCTGGCTGGATTGAATCGCTTCAGCAGAGTGTGATGAAGTTCGGCGTCTGCGTCTTGGCTTCGGTTTTGCAATACTGGTTTCGGAAAAATCGGGTTGGTTGTAATCCTTTGTTTTGTAAGGTTTGTTCATGGATTGCAGTAAACTACAACTTTCTTCTTGGCGATATACGCAGTATTCGGACAGGTAATTGTGCCTGAAATGGGTGGATGAAACCAGATACGCTACGGTTTAAAGATCAAACTGCTTCGAATGAATCAATTGTCGGGTGTTATTCTGCTTTGTTAGATTTCTCAAATTTGCATTTTTTCTGATAGGAGGCTGTTTGGCGTTGCGCCGTTGTCAATGAGTTTGTGAATAATCTCAGCTAAATCCTCGACTGTCAGTTGCCCTCGTAGCAACATATATGACAGCTCCACCACCAAGTCTTTGGCTAATAATATTGGCCATCGCCTGCAAGACCTGCCTTGTCAGTAACATTGAAAAGCTAACTGTATCTCCTTGTTACTAAGGTTTGTATACAGAAGCAACTAAAATCTATATTTCTTGAAACTTTTTCATTCATAAACCATCTTTATATTATGGTTTCTGAAAATTGAGGCCAGTTTATTCAGTGTATTTAAACTACAAACTTTTAATTACACACAATTTTTAAGGAGAGATTATCATGGCAACAACATATGGAACGAGTAGCGCGGCTAGTGCTGACTACGACATGTCACTGTGGTACGACTCCAAGTACTACAAGCTGGGCATGGGTATCATGCTGGCGGTAGCGATATTTTGGATTTGG
>JAGRFM010000180.1 GCA_020446045.1 Nitrosomonas sp. | reverse complement strand
TTTGGCGAACAAATGTTGTTTAACAGCGTAATGGCAGAAAGCCGTTTTTCCTGAGTGCGCCCCCGTCTTGCCTGATCATAGACTGCGTTAATATGTAATGCGTCTTCTTTTGTGCTCGCTTGAACGGTGTACGCGTCAAAACCGAAATCTGCGGCGAAATTAATCCAGTCGAGCGGTATTGTAAATTCCACTCCGCGGTGTATGCGTCTGACGCTAAAGCCTGCGTGTTCGTTGTTTATTTCAGACTTCTTAAATGCTATCGAGGACAACTGTTTTTCCGGGCGAAGCTCGCCCTCATAGACCTGTATCGATTCTTTTGTTTCTTTGTTTAACGGGATAATCAATGCATACGTTTTTTCATGCAGAATATTTAGCAGCAGATAATCGTCATTTTTCCCGCTAATCCGTTCACCTTTGGTTTGCACCTGGAATATTAGGTGATTATCCTCAGATACATCAGCGGTTACACGCAAAATATCCAGCTCGGGTGGCAGGGAACTATCCATAAATGAAATAATCGTGCGAGGATCGGCTTCAATTTTCATAGCGGAAACAGGCGCGGTTATCAAGAAAAAAGAAACGAGTAGCATGAAGGTCTTATTCATGATTAAAATAACTCCCTGCTTTCATGGAACAGTTTCGCTACGCTGGCGGCATCTTTAACTGCATCGAACATGACTTTGATCCTGCCTTCAGGATCAATCAAAAACGCTGTTGTGCTGTGGTCAACCTGATAATGCTCCATATTACCTTCGTTTTTGGTTAAGAAAGACGCTTCGACACCGAATGTAGCCTTGAATCGTTCCAGTTCTTCATCTTCGAAGCGAAGATAGGATATGTCCGAACCAAACCGTTCTGTGTAGTTTGCTAACGCCGCTTCGCTGTCTCTATCGGGATCGATCGAGACAAATGTGCCGTTTAGCTTGATTTGTTCGGCATGAGCAGCATCAATCAGCATGGCTAAATTTCCAAGCGAAGTTGGGCAGGCATCCTTACAGCGAGTAAATCCGAAAACCACCAGTTGCCATTGCACATTTTCATTTGCATGCGCATGTTTTAATTGTGCAATGGTTTCAGCTTGAAGCGGCACGGGACGCGGCAAAACTAATGGTGCGGCGGTTACACTGTTTTGTATCAGCAATAGCGCACTTGCAGCGACAACAAAGGTATAACATTTTTGAAAAACCTTATTTTTCAATTGATTATCTCCTTATCGATCATTTTGGTCTTGGTTTATTATAAGGTTCAAACGGCCCATCGTTTTTACCAATGAACTGAAGTTCACCGGGAAATATGATGGGCCGGGAATAACTTATTTCTAGCAATTAACGAATGCTACCCGCTGAGAACAGGCCGTGCGGCATAACCAGACCGTCTGCTGGACCCCATACTTTGACAATGGTATCCGTGTGCGTATCCAGTTTGAGTACATAACCAGATACCCAACTTGCGATAATCAGATAACGATCATCTGCAGATGGACTGATCGTATGTGCAACTGAATAACCTGCTGGCAGCTCAACACCTGGTTTTAACCGTTTCAAAAATTTAGGTTTATAACGATCGGTGATATCCCAAACAGAAATATAACCGTCTTCACCGAAAGTAGGATCAATCGAATCTTCCTCGGCCAGATAGAGTTTGCCGTTGGCGACTGTCAGATCTGAAGGTGAACGGAATACACCCTTACCATTTTTGTGGTTTGTATGGCTGATGATTTTCGCGGCAGTGCCCTCATGCGTATCCAGCAACCACACACTCGGTGGAATGATTGTTTTAGTGGTTGACGGGGTCAATGAAGTTTTGTCAAATTGCATTGCAGCCGTCAGTGCGAACCTTTCATCCAGCCAGTAGACATAATGGGTAAAAGCTGCATGGCGTTTTTCATTACCCAGCTTAATCTGACCCACTACCTGTAAATCACCGGTTTCTCTGTTAGGCTCGTAGACGTCAATGAAGCTGTTGTCAAAGTAGTATCCGGTGCCGAGACCAAGCGTACCTGAATTATTAAAGGTAACACCGTGTGTTTGTTCCGTATATCCAGGGATAGTAATCGGACTGACTGCTGCAAAAGTATTGGTTTCAAGATCGATCACGTGAATTTTATCCGCTGACCATTCAGCCACATACGCATAATTGGAGTATGGCAACAATGTGAAACCATGCAACTGTGTGCCTCTGCCGAAAATCCAGTCCGGTACACCCTGCACATCGTTCACTTGTTCGACGAATGGCAGTGAAGGCGGTGTATTAGGCACATCGGCTGCTGTTACAGAATCAACCACAACATCGGCCGTACCTGCATTCCAGTCAATATGATTCACGGTGACTGCGATAACGTAAGACGCATGATCCTGAGTATTATCGGTGGTAATAAAGAAGACATCTGCGCCCGGCATGATACCGGTATGCTGTAATGGCAAGTCAGCCGGCCAGCCGGGAATGGTTGTAGGCTCGATGATGATCAGTCCGTCATTTTCATAATTGAATAGATAGATGACACGCGTATGATAATCAATCGCTGTTACAACTGGCTGCAAATATCCGTTGTAAACATTTTGATATTGATAGTTTGGATAATCGCTCTGAAAAAAAGCTTTACCTTGATTCTCATCGTCATCGTGATCATCGTTGCCAGCGCTGAGCGTGCCGGGTGAAAATACTAACAAACATGCCGCCGCCAATAAAACCTTGCGGCTTAATTTTTTCATTGAAATCATATAATTCCCCTCCATGATTAACATAAAATTCTTAAATGATTGAATTAACAACGCTTCAATCATTTAAGAAAACCCAATCGAAAGCAGCAATGCTGCATCTTTCGATTTGAAAATCCGGGATTGAT
>JAGRFM010000179.1 GCA_020446045.1 Nitrosomonas sp. | reverse complement strand
TTTTATTTTTGGCAAGGCGCAATGAGACGTAATAACCAGTTATTACAACGAATTGCAACACCGCAAAAATTAAAAAACAATGTGCTATAAATAGCATAGTGTTGCTCACCATTCAGGTTAAGGAATTCTTCTGAAATGTATATTTTTATTCATCAAGTTTGTGCTTTTTTGTAACGGTCAACTGAGGTTTTTAGGTTTAATGATCATACGCTCCTTGCTAGTAAGTTTAGGGCTGATCATTTTCTTACTGGGCATCATTCTTTTCCCTTTGCCGGGGCCTTTCGGCATACCCACCATGATGATAGGCATGACAATCATGCTAAAAGCATCCAATAAGGTTAAGCGCATAGTCCTTCGTCTGGCGCATAGAAACAATCATAGCAGCCAAATCTGGTTAAAGATGCGCAGAAAGCATCAGCGCATGCGCAAGCCATAAAACTGTCATCAAACATTCAGAAAACCTTCATTGTCCTGTAATAACCCCGCCCTAAAATCCCCATTAATACATTACAAGGTACTAATGCTGACGATGAAAGCACTTAAAACCATACATGAATATGATTTGACGCTTTTCAACCGGTTAAGCCCTTTGCGGTTGAATGAAGATTTGATACGTTTCAATCGCTACATGTCCAAAAGCGGTGATGGGTATTTCTATCTTATCTTGCTAATCTGGACAGGATGGCAGGATGGTTATAACAACCCCTTTTTTATGGCTATCCTGCTTGGCTTTACACTCGAACGCCCTAGCTACTATATCTTGAAAAACAGTTTCAAACGTAACCGCCCTGAAAATGCTTTGGAGGGGTTTCGAAGCATTATCAAACCGGGAGATCACTTTAGTTTTCCATCCGGCCATACTTCTGCGGCATTTATGATGGCAGTGCTTTGCGGTTATTTTTACCCGGCGTTATTTCTATTACTGCTGGGTTGGGCGTTCCTGGTCGGCACTTCCCGTATCGTGTTAGGTGTTCATTTCCCGACAGATATACTTGTCGGTATGTGTCTGGGCGTGAGTGCAGCATTAATCAGCCTGGAGATCGTCTTGTCATGAAAGTTTTCTACGGAATTCAAGGAACAGGTAACGGTCATATCACGCGTGGACGTATTATGGCCAGGGAGTTACACGCCGCTGAGATCGCTGTCACCTACCAATTTACCGGCAGGGCAAAGGATCAGTTTTTTGATATGGAAATTTTTAAAGACCATCAATTGCGTGATGGTCTGACATTCAGCGTCAACAATGGAAAAATAAATCATTTAAAAACAGTTTTGCAGTCCAAACCGGTACGTTTCTTAAAAGACATCAAGGAACTGGATTTAAGTGATTATGATCTGGTCATTTGTGACTTCGAGCCCGTGACAGCCTGGGCAGCCCGCCAGCAGAAAAAGAAAACCATTGGTGTTAGTCACCAGTACGCGTTTCAATATCAGATTCCTCGCGCAGGCGGTGATTTTATTTCTGAAGCAGTCATGAAAAATTTCGCACCTGTTGACACAGGCATTGGCTTGCACTGGCATCATTTCGACCAGACCATTTTACCTCCCATCATCGCCACACCGGATATCCCGCAACATACGCAGAAAAACAAAATCGTCGTTTATTTACCTTTTGAAAATCAACAGCATCTGGTTGAATTATTATCGCCATTCAGAGATTACGAATTTAATATCTATTCATTTGTTCCATATCAAAACCACGCTTATGAACACATCCAATGCAAACCGTTATCTTTGCATGGTTTCCAAAGAGATCTGCATGACTGCGTCGGCATCATCTGCAATGCCGGCTTTGAATTGTCCAGCGAGGCTTTGTACCTTGGCAAAAAACTGCTGGTAAAACCCGTACATGCGCAAATGGAGCAAACTTCGAACGCGGCCGCTTTAGTCGAACTGGGTTATGGTCAGGCAATGAATAAAATTGATCGGGTCATTATCGAACAATGGCTGCATGAGAAAAAAGCCGTTCGCATTACCTATCCGAATACCGCCAGGTATCTGGTAGATTGGATCAAAAACGGAATGCAGCCAATTGATCAGGCCTGGTGCAATCAGGTTTGGTCCTCCGTTGAAATTATTCCAGTAGAACAGCCTTGACCCGGGCAAATCGAAATGTAAATCATAACGGAAGATCTTTTGCAGCAATCAAATCATGTTAACCCAGACCCATTCAACAAAGTGTTAATCAAAATACCTTCACCGCAAAATATTCTCATTTTTTATAACCCGATATCGAGCGCCGGCAACACGGAAAAAACCGCCAAACATTTGGAAACTGAACTCAAAGCGCACGGAAAGTATGTGCAGGTGTATCCTTCAGAGAAAAAAACAAAGAATTACAAATCATTAAAAAATGAAATAACCGCGTGCGATCTGGTGATTATTGTCGGTGGAGACGGTACAGTCCGAAAGCTGCTGGCTGTCATGGATAAAACCGGCACGCCAGTATATGTGATTCCGGGAGGTAATGAATCCCTGTTTGCAAACACCTATAGCATGAGCACCAATAGCAATGATCTCCTGCAGGCGATTTCACAGGGTAATTGCTTAAAGCAATACTACGGTTTAATCAGCGGCACCGACATCAGAGGTAAGAAACCCTTTTTCAACATGGCATCGATGGGTCTCGATTCGTTGACGGTAAAAAATATCGGCAAACGCAAAGGGCCGCTCAACGATTCAATCTACGTATGGCATGGTTTAAAGGCCTTGTGTTCACTACATCACCCTACAGTATCGATCCGTATCAATGATAAAACCATCATAGACCGTCAATCAGGATATATTATCGTAGCCAACAGCTCGGCCTATGCCAAGAATCTACAACTAGTGCCCAATGCCAATCCGTCAAAACCGGAACTGGTAGCCGGTTTTCTTCCTGGCGCAAAACATCAGCATGAATTAATCAAAGCCATAAAAATCCTGCAGCGCAAACCGGCAAACCTGCCCATGCAATACTTTTCAGGAAAAATGATAGCATGCACGGTACATGAAGAATCTTATCCATTACAGGTGGATGGCGATTATTTCCGCAACCGCGATATCCAATCAGAGAGCACCGTTGAGTTTAACATTAGCCCAAGTCCGATTCAGGTTCTGATTCCTTCGGCATTCAACAATCATCCACCGACAGGAAATTTGCGATGAGTTGGGAATTGGCGATAAGACATTAAGCAAGCAAGTAGCCCGGATGCAACTTGTGGAATCCGGGATAAACGAGGTTACCAGACATCGAATTATCACTGGTTATAAGGCAAATGAATGGTGCAATATCGACGCAACCGTGTTTTGGGTGGAAGCTATTTCTTCACCGTCACATTGCGTGATCGAAAATCAACTGTGTTGATCGATCATATTGAACTGCTACGTGAAGCCGTGCGAAAAACACGAGAAGTAAGGCCATTTACAATAGAAGCTTAGCACTCCTTCAACTTAATATCTGTGAGTAGATATTAAATTGAAGGAGTGCCAGGTCGTGTTACCGGAACATATGCATACTATCTGAACCTTGCCACCAGAAGATGCTGGTTATTCTCACCGCTGGCGATCCATTAAAAGCCATTTTACGCATCAACTTACAAAGCAAATATCCATTAATCGCAACAATAAGGGCGAATACGAGCTTTGGCAACGGCGCTTTTGGGAGCATACGCTACGCAGGGTGAATTTGTTCTAAATCTAAGTCTTTGTTTTTCATGAGGTCGGTTTTTTGCTAAAACAACGTGTTTCCTATGTTTCGAAGGTAGAACAAATTAGCCCTGATACGCTACGCGATAATGTTGATTTTTTACGGCATATTAATTATATCCACTATAATCCAGTTAGATAGGGCTATGTTAAGCAGGTAAAAGACTGGCCTTATTCAGGCTTCCACCGTTTTGTTGCGAAAACGGTTTATCCATCGAATTGGGGGTGCGCGAATAGTGACAGGTTTGATCAGTATCACTTTGGAGAATAATTTCGTTTAGAGCAGCTTCAATTTTTCCGGATTTCGCAAGCTCCATTGGGCTGCTTGCTTGCTTTCTATTCATTTTCCTAAATTTCGGCCAATTGTTGGCTCCGTCGAAAGAAATAGGAGGAACAAGACAGAATTTAATTTATATTATTGGCAATATTATGAGGTAGTTAAATCCTTGACAGAATTATCCATTATGCTAAATTATAAGAATATGTCTTACAAAGGAATAAACACTATGCCACGTACCCTCACTTTTCAACCCAGCGAAGAATTAAGCAATTTTATTGAAAGCCAAGTAGAGGCTGGTCGATACCAAAATCAAAGTGAAGTTGTTAGAGCTGGCTTGCGCTTACTACAAGAGCAGGAAGCAAAATCTAAACTTCAACAACTGCGGCAGTTAATAGACGAGGCAGAAAATAGTCCAATTATTGAGGATTGGACTAAAGAGGAATTTCTGGCTCAGATTAAATCAAAAATTAATGACAAGTAAAAAATTCTATATCCGTAAGACTGCCGATGAGGATTTAAACAACATATTTATTTACAGCGTTGAAAACTTTGGTATAGAGCGAGCTGAAAAATATATTGATGACTTGGTATCAGCTTTTCAGTTTTAGCTGACAACTGTCTTCAAGGTAGAGACTGTAGTCACATACATCCGAATCTATATGCGTGGAATGTGGTGTCGCATGTGATTTACTACAAGCCAACCGACGACTGTCTCGCGTCAACTATCTTGTCCGGTTTGGCGACAATTATGATGGCCGGTTGAGTTTGTTTTTATGATGTCATGTTTTTTTCTGGTTTTTCCTCCTGTAACTTTCACTGTCGATTTCAATAA
>JAGRFM010000178.1 GCA_020446045.1 Nitrosomonas sp. | reverse complement strand
CTTTTGCTACCCGCTTCTTTCAGGCTGACCTCACGGCTTCCCCCTTGCGGTTCACTACGGTTGTCGTTACTACTTCCGGTTATCTCCTTTCAGATAACAAGTTCTAGCCCATGCCGGGCACACTAGGGAATCGCTCACTCCCGTTGAGTTTTATGAGCGGTTCTTTCGGGCGCAGGGAGTGCCGCAAGAAGTCGTATTGGGTGTTCGAAAAGTTCTGGAAGAACAGTTAGAAGTTAATCTATCCAGACTTGCTGCATCCGATGATTTCTCGAAAAACATAAATTTCTTCTTTGATTTAGCCTCCATGGTCGATGTTGAAATTGTATGCGCTTTGGAAGAAGAATTTTCGATCGTAATTACTCATGAGGAAGCGGGAAATGCACATACCACCCAAGACATTGTTGAACTGGTATCGCGCAAAATACAGATGCGAACCTAACTTAGTTTGTTCTCCTGGATGGCGTAAACTTATCCAGGCTACCTGGCTGATCCAGCGCATCAGAATAGAGCATATCGCGCATGGTAATTTGTAAATTGATTGCATACTGACAGTCTCCCAAAAAATTATTCTGTCTTAATGCAAAATTGATTCGACAGTTTGATAGTTTTTTGCCTTAAATTCTTCTTGACAGGCCGTCTGATAACCAGTAATTTCTCACTGCAGCGTAGGAATCATCCCACAACCCCATGAAATTATGGATGGAATAATAGTTTCCCGCGTAAAAATAAAATTTTGCTTTCAATGGTTTCAACCATTCCATGCAGTGCCGATTTATAACCAGTTGATCATGTCAGCTGTATTAATCCAATCATGAGAAAAATAATATGAATACACGAAATCAATATATAGTGGCTGCTATCAGTTATCTGTGCGCTGGTATGTTTTTTGCTGCATCATCCCTGGCTGCACCGACACCCGTGGCAACGTACACATTTGACAATTCCTTTAACGCCCAAGAAGCAGAAATGGCCGCGATTACACCCATTGATCCATTGTCTGATAACAGCTTTCTAACTGACACTGTATTCGGTGAAGAACACGTTGTATACCGCTTTGACGGTAATAGACAGTTCGATGAGGGGGCGGGGTTGTTTCTTTTTTCAAAAAACGCTCTTAGAAACAGCGATGCTTATTCAATCGAGCTGATTTTTCAATTTGAAAATGATCAAAATAATTATAAAAATATATTTGGCGTTTCAAACCGTCAGAATGATCAGGCATTTTATGTGGATCCCGATAATCAGCTGACGGTTTTTGATGATTTGACCGCAGACGTTCCGTTCACTTACGATACCTACCATCATGTTGTGGTTACTCATAGCGAAGCAAATATTACATCGGTCTATCTCAACGGCGTATTACAAGTCCAAGGCGCGTCCACTTCACTCGATTTTAACACCTATCCAAACAATCCCGACCGGCTGATACATTTTTTTGTTGATGACGGCTCCGAAACCTCAGATGGACGAGTTGCGTTGATCAGGCTGTACGATACCGAACTAGCCTTGGAAGATGTTCAGGAAATCAGCAGCAATCCATTTGAACGCTGCACCGCCACTTTTTCTGCTAATGGAACACTGCTTGTTCCTTGCGTTAAAATCACAAACGAATTAGGTGTTGTCACCATGTACGAAGCTGAACTTCAGCTTGTCTCTTCGGGCGGTTCTCCGTCGTTTAGACTCATGGCAGCGCAGCAAATCAGTGTGGCGCAGGTAAATGATAATTACTGCACAGCTGTCTATTCAAACAATAAGAATGTAAGCCTGCCTTGTGTCAATGTATCTGATATCTTTGGCGGTGTAATACGTTACAGCGCTGATCTGGAGCGCATTACCGGTTCAAGTTCCTTGACATTCTCACTCAAACAGGCCGAACGACAGGATTGATGTAGTTTGGTTTAATCGCTTAATTGATATTCAACTTGATCAGGTCGGGGTGACGGGCACAGTCCCGACACCCCGACCTGATCCCGGCTAACCATCTAAAAAATAAGAAGTTATTTGAAACTGAATCACACCCTTTGATTTAACATTAAATTTTCACGATTTACTGACGCTTTAACACCCTTGGTCACTTCTTCAACACTCAAGGGAGCATCTAATGTCTCATCGTCAGTTAAGCAGTTTACTGCTCGGATTTTTAATCAGTTTTTCCTTGTTTTTCATGAATCTGAAAGCAACCGCTGCGCCTGCGGAAACCCTGAATAATGGATTAATCAAACAGGCCAGTAAAATGGAAATGGGGGGAACGCCTGTCTCAACCGTGGGATTTTATGATTTTAATCTGCAGTTTTGTTTTGACGAAACCGTCAACCAGAATGGCTGGATTTATGTTGAGCAGGTTATTACGTTAAATTGTCCGTCCCGCGGTATTACAGAGACGACCGGAATAGAACAGCTTACCGCGTTACAGTCGCTGAATCTGGCCGATAACACACTGATCAGTGTGATGCCGTTGCAATTTCTCACTTCATTAACGGCGCTCGATCTGTCCGGTAACCACCAGGTGCAGTTTTATGAGGTGGATATGGTGATTCGCAACAATCCGCAGTTAACCGTGCTGGGATTGGCGGATATTCAAATGGGTTATTTTCCGAATTACTACACGCCCATGGGCCTGCCGTATGGATTTACCCAATTGAATCTGGATCGCACCGGGTTAATGTTTGATCTGGTTTCACTTAATAGCTATAACAGCCTGACGCATTTATCGGCAGCAGGAAATCAGATTACCTATGCCTCCGGACTTGAAACCATGACCAACCTGGCCTACCTGGATTTAAGCGATAATGCACTAATGGATTTATATGGGTTGACCATGCCGGGAATCTCACAGCTAACGGCGCTTAATCTGTCCGGTAACTCGCAGTTACCCTTCACTGTAATTTCGCAAGTATTGCAAAACAACCCCAATCTGACTGAAATCGGCTTGGCTGACATCCCGATCGGTTCGCAATTTCCTTTATTGATGGGGCCTTCAGGTCCGTATGCCTTGACAACGTTGGATTTAAACCGCACCGGCTTTAATGACCTGGCGAATTTGATGAACTACACCACATTGCAGTCATTGCGATTAAGCGGCAACAATCTGGATTATGCTTATGGCATTGAATATTTAACCCAACTGATCGAACTGGATTTAAGCAACAATCAACTCACCTCGGTTAATCCTCTGAATACGCTGTCCCATCTGGTTGTGCTCGATCTGAGCAACAATCCGCTGGACATGATTTATGATTTAGATACGCTGGTTACCTTGCGCGTTTTGAATTTATCCCACACCCGTCTGACAAACAGCGGTGATTTATATAACCTGACGCAACTGACCGAATTATATCTGGCCGGGCTGGCTATACCCGGCATGGAATTACTCAATATTGCCCGGCAAAATCCGCAACTGGCAGCACTGTCACTGGCCAATACCGATTTAACCGGGCAGTTTTTCCCCGGACACAACTGGCCGATGCTGAAGACACTCGATCTCAGTTATACCGGTATCATGGATTTAAATCTGGTGTCACCCGTGGAATCCCTTTATTTGGCCGGAAACCAGTTAATGAATGCTTACAGCTTGCAAATGCTGAATTCATTAACCAGGCTGGATCTGTCCGGTAACCATACCCTGCCGTTCAGCGAGATTGACAGTATCATCCGCAACAACCCGCAGTTGACCGAGCTGGGGTTGGCCGATATTCCAATCGGCAACTTTCCGGACTATCAAACCCCCATGGGGCAGCCTTACGGGTTTGTGACATTAAACCTGAATCGCACCGGATTATCGATGGATTTAATGTCATTGAGCAATTACAAGACATTAAAACAGCTCCACGTATCCGGCAACCTGTTAAACGCGCTAATCGGGTTGCAGAATCTGTCCAACCTGACTGTGCTGGATGTCAGCCATAACGCCTTAATGTGGGTTGGCGAACTGACTTCACCGGAATTAACCCAATTGACATCGTTAAATCTGTCCGGTAATTCCCAATTGATGTTTAACGATGTGCAGCAGGTATTAACGCATCATACCGGCCTGACCGAAATCGCTTTGGCGGATATCGCCATCGGGCCGCAATTCCCGTCTTTGTATGGCCCGAATGGCCCTTATCCACTGACTGCCCTGGATTTGAGCCGTACCGGCGTCAATGATTTATTCAGCCTGAACAATTACCCGGCCTTGCAAACACTTTATTTAGCAGGCAATGGAATTGAATATCCCGCAGGACTGGAAATGCTGACACAGCTTAAATTGCTGGATTTAAGTGATAATCACATCATGGCGGCACATGACTTTAGCGCTTATGCACAATTGACGCATCTGAATTTAAGTCATAATCCACTGGAAATGGTTACCGGCCTGGGAAACCTGTATGCCCTGCGTTCGCTTGATTTATCCTACACCAGCCTGATGACTGTTGCTAATTTAAACGGCGTCAATCAACTGACCGAGTTGCATTTATCCGGTTTGACTGTACCAGGCCAGGATTTGTTGATGATCGCACAACAAAACCCGCAGTTGACAACACTGTCATTGGCGGGAGCGGATTTAAGTTTTCAGTATTTGATGACCGACACCTGGCCCAACCTGAAAGCACTGGATATCAGCAACACGGGCATCATGGATGTATTCGTAATGCCCGGCCTGGAATCACTGAATGCTGCGGGCAACCAGCTTAACAATGCCTTTTCATTGCAAGCGGTTAACACGCTAAAATCACTGGATTTATCCGGCAATACCCAGTTGATGTTCAGCGATATCCATATGGTGATTCAAAATAATCCGGGATTGAAACAACTGGGGCTGGCCGATATCACGATTGGAACATTCCCATCTTATCAGACACCGGAATGGCAACCTTATGGCTTTGAGCAACTCAACCTGGACCGCACCGGTTTGACCGACCTCATGTCATTTTATTCATATGATAATCTGACACATTTATCCGTATCCGGGAATCAATTGAATAATTTGACCGGCATCGGCGATTTGATGAAGCTGACACATTTAGACATCAGTAACAATCCAGTCATGGGTATTTATGAATTGACAATGCCAGCCATCACGCAACTGCAATCGTTAAGCCTGGCGGGTAACAGCATGATTCCTTTCTTTGAGGTGCATCAGGTCATTACAAACAACCCAGGGTTAACTGAACTCGATCTGGCCGATATTGCCATCGGCCCGCAATTTCCTGAAATTTTTGGGCCGTTCGGATATCACTCCTTTAAATCACTGGGCCTTAATCGCACCGGCGTCAATGACATGATGAGCCTGATGAACTACAGCCAACTGAAAACCTTATTGCTTGAAGACAATGCTATCGTATCCGTATTCGGCCTGGAGGGACTCATGTCACTCACCTTGCTCGATGTCAAGGATAATGCCATGATTAACTGCATGGATCTGGATTACTTAAAATCCATGTTACCCAACCTGGAAGTTTTATCCCCAAGTCACTGTCCGTAAAATGACTTTAATCTGAAAAAAGGAGGCATTTGACAGCGCCTCCTTTTTTCAGTCATGATTAATGTATAAACAGCAGGTAGGGTGCCAATAAGCGAAGCGCACTGCACCATCAATCAAATCCATGGACTCATGGTGTTGGAATATCATTTCTAACGAGACGATTCTCACCATGATATAGTCCCCTCTTTGTCGTTATGGTAAACGCATTGCTATAAACCAGTTTGAATCGATACGCCACAGCGCGCATTCACTATTTTTCCACTTTGGTGGTAAGCCGTTTAGTGAATCAATTCCTTGAAACATGACGCAGTTTCAAATCCACTGGAATAATCAACTCAAACGCTTGAATCGACAAAAATCAACGATCTGCCCTCAATTCATGTAAGTCGCCTTCCCACTTCAATTTCCCACGAAAATGCTTAATTTTCTTCTGCTTCTCCAATAAAATTAATGATTTAAGTGCAAGCTCGACCGCTTCACGTTTAGTCTTAACGCCGGTCAAACGCATTGCATCATTCATCAATTCGTCGTCTATCACAATATTGGTACGCATGTTTATCAATCTCGCTTGATGTGTATATTTTTATGAAATTATACATGCTACACTATAACGTTTACTACGTTTGTTCAGGCATCCCCTTTGGCCTGTAGTGACATTTGCTCAGCATACGTTTTCAACGCCGCATTCATCGCATTGAAATTGTTTTGCATCTGGCTTTTGATGAATGGCACGGCGAAGTAAAGCAGTAAACCGCTGAGTTTTTCCTCCTGGCTGAATCGTGTGCGTCCATCTTCAAGCGATTCGACGTTGAAAGTATGCAATCCATCCAATATTTTAGGTTTGATCGTCGTTCCCAGCCAGACAAAAGCTTTGCCTTCATCGATGCTTACGGTTTTCAGTTTGAAATCCATGGAGCGGATGACGGGTACTGCGATAGCGACGTCCATAACGGTACCAGCCTTGAATTCTCCTGAAGCTTTGATGATAAAGGGATTCCATTCACCGTAATCGGAAAAACCGGTTAATACCTCCCAAACTGTTTCGGCTGGCGCATCGATTTCAATTTCCGCATCGACGCTGACATTCCTGAACAATCCCAGCAGCATAATCAAAACGACAACAGAAGCTATAATCGTAAAAGTAAGCATCTTGTGTTTCCTCCTTGAATACGTGACAACGGTTCAAACTGGAAAGCTACTGGAAATCAGTTTACCATCTCATAAAAAAAACGATACTCAAAAATCAATCCGCAAGAAAACTGTCTGGCAACTAATTTAATTTTTACCTGAACATCTATAACTGAATTGAGCTATGTCCATCACAAATCCCGCAACCTCCACAGCATCCCCTTTTCAACAACGCAGCCTGCAAACGGTCTGGCATCCCTGCACACAAATGAAGGCGCATGAAACTTTTCCGCTGGTGCCGATTGTGCGCGGCGAAGGGGTCTGGTTGTACGATGCGGACGGCAATGGGTATCTCGATGCCATCGGTTCCTGGTGGGTGAATCTGTTCGGACATACCAATCCTAAGATTAATGCGGCAATCAAGGATCAACTCGATAAAATAGAACATGTCATGCTGGCCGGTTTTACCCATGAACCGGTGATCGAGTTATCCGAACGGCTGAAAGCGATTACACCCGGCAATCTTGGACATTGTTTTTATGCCAGTGACGGCGCATCGGCAACCGAAATCGCGTTGAAAATGAGCTTCCATTACTGGCAACTGGCTGGAAAAACAGGTAAAACGCAGTTTGTCAGCCTGCAAAATGACTATCACGGTGAAACGCTCGGCTCGCTATCCGTGACCGATGTGGCGATTTTCAAGAAAACCTACGCCCCCTTGCTGCGCCCTTGCACGCATGTCATGACGCCGGACTGGCGCTATGCCAACGAAGGAGAAACTGCTGAAAATTACGCATTGCGCGCTGCCGCTGCGCTGGAAGAACATCTGGCAAAACATCATGCCGAAACCGCCGCATTGATTATCGAACCGTTGATTCAGGGCGCCATGGGGATGGGTATGTATCATCCGGTTTATCTGGAACGTGCGCGGGAAATCTGCGACCAATACCAGGTGCACTTGATTGCCGATGAAATCGCGGTCGGCTTTGGCCGAACGGGAACGATGTTCGCCTGTAATCAGGCGAACATGACACCTGACTTCCTGTGTCTGGCCAAAGGACTCAGCGGGGGTTATCTGCCGTTGTCGGTTGTGCTGACGACTGATACCGTTTACCAACAGTTTTATGACGACAGTTCGGCACACGCTTTCCTGCATTCGCATACGCATACCGGCAATGCACTGGCATGTCGTGCCGCACTGGCGGTACTTGATATTTTCGAGCGGGGCAATGTGCTGGAAACTAATCGAACTAAAGCCAAATATCTCAACGATGCAGCCGTTGCGCTATCGGCACACCCCAAAGTCAGGGATTTCCGTAATTGCGGGATGATCTGGGCGTTTGAAGTCGATACCGAGATCGAACAGTTTTCGCAGAAATTTTTCCAGGCCGGGCTGAAGCAAAAACTGCTATTGCGCCCGCTCGGCAAAACGGTTTATTTCATGCCGCCGTATATCATCACAGAGGAAGAAATCGATTTACTAATCAATGGTACATTGCATATACTCGATACACTTTAACATGACCATTTCCAACATCATATGCAACTGACATTTCTTGGCGCGGCCGGTGAAGTCACCGGATCATGTTTCCTGATTGAAACAGACGGTTTACGCTTTCTGGTGGATTGCGGCATGTTTCAGGGCGGGCGCGAAGCAGACAAAAAGAACCGCACTGCGTTCGACTTCGATCCGAAAACGATTGATTTTGTGCTGCTCACTCATGCACATATCGATCATTCCGGTCTGCTCCCAAGGCTGTGCGTATGGGGATTCAAGGGGCCGGTTTATGTGACCTCGGCGACCAATGATTTGCTTCAGGTCATGCTCAAGGACAGCGCGCATATTCAGGAAAAAGAAGCCGAATGGCGCAATAAAGACCGGCGTGGCAGGCACGCGCACAGTAGTTCACTGCAAGAATATGCGCCACTGTATACCGTTGCGCAGGCAGAGCATTTTCTCAGGCAACTGCAAAATATCCAGTACGATGCCGAATTCTCGCCGCATCCGGCAGTACGGTGCAATTTCCGCGATGCCGGTCATATTCTGGGATCAGCCATTATCGAGCTTTGGCTGACCGAAGGAAACAAAACCAAAAAAATCGTATTTTCCGGTGATCTGGGGCAACCGGGACACCCCATTGTGCGCGACCCGACACCAATACGCCATGCGGATATTCTGCTGGTCGAATCGACTTATGGCAACCGGTTGCACCGCAACATGTTCGAAACGCTGGATGAACTGGTTTATGCGATTAACAATACACTGATTGAAAAAAACGGCAATGTCATTATTCCGGCGTTTACTGTCGGACGCACACAGGATTTACTGTTCCTGCTGATTGATCTCTATCGCGCAGGCCGGCTCGGCGACATGGATATTTATGTGGATTCTCCAATGGCTTTGGCGGCTACCGATATCACCATGAAACATATCGCCTTGCTCGACGAGGAAGCGCTCAACGCGATTCAGTGGATGAGTAATAACGACGGTAAAAAACCGCGCATTCACTTCATCCAGGATGTCGAAGAATCCATGCAGCTCAATACCATCCGGCACGGCGCCATCATCATCTCGGCGAGCGGCATGTGCGATGCCGGGCGTATCAAGCATCACCTCAAATACAATCTCGGCTGCCCGGAATGCAGCATCGTTATCACCGGTTTTCAGGCGGCCAGAACGCTGGGACGGCGTCTGGTTGACGGCGCCAAATTGGTTAAGATTTTCGGCGAGGATATCCCCGTTCGGGCGGAAATCTTCACCATCGGCGGATTATCCGCACATGCCGACCAGGCCGCTTTACTCGACTGGCTACGCCATTTCAAGAAAGCACCGGAAAAAACATTCGTCATACACGGTGAACATACCAGCGCAATGGCATTGCAGTCCATTATTCAAGAACGCCTGCAATGGGAACAAGTTTCCGTTCCTGAACAAAAATCGGTTGTACATTTTTGAATAATGCCGATAAAAAACGGTTCTCAGTAGGTTTTCAATTTTCTGAATCAGTGGCAACCGCAGTACGTAACAAACGCGGCGCCATTTCTGCCAAATCAAATCTACGACTGACACATTGAATCTGATAAACTCATAAATCAACCGCATTAAAAAAATACCGCAATGAATACAAACCACTATTACACTGCAGAAGTACATGGTGACTATCAGATTTTCGAGTTGGGAGATTTTACCGTCGCCGAAGGCGGCACCATACCCAACTGTCTGTTAGCCTACAAAACATTGGGTAAGCTGAATGCCGCAAAAGATAACGCCATTTTAGTTCCTACCTGGTTTTCTGGCAGCCACCAGATTATGCAACAGGCTTATATCGGTGAAGGCCGTGCATTAGATCCGGAGAAATATTTCATCGTCATTATCAATCAATTGGGTAATGGTCTGTCTAGTGCGCCACACAATACGCCTTCCCCACGTAATCAAGCCAATTTTCCGCAACTACGTATCAGTGACGATGTCAGGGCGCAACATACATTGTTAACCGAGCAATTTGGCATCGATTCTCTGGCATTAATCGTTGGTGGTTCAATGGGTGCGCAACAAACGTATGAATGGACGGTACGCTATCCTGACATGGTGAAACGCGCAGCGCCAATTGCCGGTACCGCACAAATCACGCCGCATAATTTTCTCTTCACACAAGGGTTACAAAACAGCATTATGTCCGATCCCGCCTGGTTGAGCGGTTGGTATGAACAATCAACGGATGTGCATATCGGATTAAGACGCATTGCAGAATTATGCAATGTAATGGGCTGGAGTCCGGCGTTTTTTACCCAGGAACGCTGGCGAGCTTTAGGTTTTACCTCGCTGGAAGATTTTATCACCCGGTTTATGATCGGTTATTTCGGGCCGATGGATCCGAATAATCTGCTAGCCATGATCAAAAAATGGCAACTTGGCGATATCTGCTTCCAGCGCAGCGATAACCTGAAGGACGAGTTAGCCAAAATAAAGGCCAGGGTTTTTGTCCTGGCCATTGAAGGCGATTTAATGTTCCCACCCGCAGATTGTGAACATGAGCAAAAAATGATTCCAGACAGCGAATTTCACATCATCCGTACCACGGACGGCCATTTTGCGTTATTTGGCACAGACCCAAACTATCTGGAACAAGTCGACAATCATCTTGAGACACTGCTCGGTACGCCTGCCTAAATTTCAACCTATTAACTCCCTGAGGCAACGTCCAGCGCCTGACGGATATCGGCAAGAATATCGTCAATATTCTCAATGCCGATTGAGAGCCTCACCAGATCACGGCTGACACCCGCTCTTGCCAATTCTTCATCGTTTAACTGACGATGCGTGGTCGACGCGGGATGACAGGCCAGCGATTTCGCATCACCGATATTAACCAGCCGCAAAATCATTTGTAAGGCATCGATAAACCGGACACCGGCTTCAAAACCACCTTTGATGCCAAAACTCAGAATTCCCGAGGCCTTGCCGCTGGTTATTTTCTGACAAGCCTGATAATACTGACTGTTTGGCAACGTCGCATAATTCACCCAATCCACCTGGAGATGATTCTGCAAAAATGTGGCGACTTTCTCGGCATTCTCGCAATGCCTTTCCATGCGCAAACCCAGTGTTTCCAGGCCTTGCAGAATCAGAAACGCGTTAAACGGCGACAATGCAGCACCCATGTTTCTTAACGGCACCACCCGGCAACGTCCGATAAACGCAGCCGCCCCCAAAGCCTCGGTATACACCACACCGTGATAGGAAGGGTCCGGCTCATTCAACATCGGAAACTTCGCTTTGTTCGCTACCCAGTCAAACTGACCGGAATCGATGATCACCCCACCGATACAAGTGCCATGACCACCAATATACTTGGTCAGTGAATGAATCACAATATTGGCCCCCAATTCAAATGGACGGCACAGATACGGTGTGGCCACGGTATTATCGACCATTAACGGAATACCGAATTTATGCGCAATAGCGGCCAGCCGTTCAATATCGACCACATTTCCGGCCGGATTGCCGATGGATTCACAAAAAACGGCGCGGGTATTTTCATCGATCGCCTTTTCAATGCCATCGTAATCGTCAAATGACACCATGCGCACATCGATACCCTGCCGGGGCAACGAATGCGCAAACAGATTATACGTGCCGCCATAAAGCTGGCTGGTGCTGACGATGTTGGTGCCGGTATCACAAATGCATTGAATTGCATAAGTAATCGCCGCCATACCCGATGCAACCGCCAATGCGCCGATACCACCTTCCATTGCGGCCAGGCGCTTTTCCAGCACATCGGTCGTCGGGTTCATGATGCGGGTATAAATATTGCCCTCGACCTTCAGATCGAACAAATCCGCGCCATGTTGCGTATCTTCAAAGGTAAACGATGTGGTTTGATAAATCGGTACAGCCGCCGCGCGGGTGGTGGCTTCCGAGTCGTAGGCATGATGCAGTGCAAGTGTTTCAAGTTTCATTTTTTTAATCCAATTTGGTAAAGAGCTTTTAATTCAACTACCCAGAAAAACAAACGAACAATTCTAAACTATGGCGTTTCATAAGATGGGAATCCATATATTGTATTGTAAAAATAAAGGATTATTTCGTTATTCTGACTTACTACTATAACGCCATCTTTATTGTAAGCATAGTAACTACCCGGATTATTCACAATAGAATTAGCCTGTTTTGCAATGACTTCATCTATCTTAATGTCAATGCGGTCATTGCCGCTGATATAATTGCGAATATCCATCTGCCCCGTTGTTTGATTCTGGTTCCAACGATAACCTGGAGGTATTGGCGTTTCATACCATCGCGCATACCGACCTCGCCTTTCCCATTTGTTAAGATTTGGAGGCAGGTTATCTAAAAAATGTATCCCGCTTTCGCTGATTTTTTCTCCTATTTGTTCAGGTAACAAATAAACATGAATACCTCTATCGTTGTAGGGTGAAAATAACAGCCAGGTATTTTGTTTAGTGTAGATAACCTTTTCCACATTCAAGGCATCAGGCACGTTTTTGAGTAAAAAATCCCGTTCACATGCCTTAACTTGCACTATGCACAACAATAAAACAAAGAACCAGAAATATCGAAAAGAAAGCTTTTTGTGGCCATAAAGGCCTGCGATAACGGCTAATAGAATCAATAAGGCAGGATCCCAGAAGAAACTTAATATCGCGCTTCATCCTTTTTAGTGCTACCGGCTATCCCAAATAGCTCGCACAGTTTTTAAACCCCCGCCAAAACCTCACCATCAATCGGCAGCGCCGGGTCTCTCGACCATTCATTCCATGAGCCGTAATGGTTGCGGATCTTGTTGAACCCGGCCATTTTGAGCACGATGAACGTATTGGATGCCCGTGCGCCCTTGAAGCAATAGATGATGATATCGTCGTCCACATCCAGTCCAGCCTTCGCACAAAGCGCGCGCACTTTCGCCGGATTTAAAGTAGGGTATCGGTTGAGTGGTATCCATGAATTGATACCACTCGATCCAGTTTGCGCCCGGAATCCGCCCTTTGCGTGGTGCAAAATCGATGCCATACGGTGAGGAACTGACGCCGCGTCACTCATCTTCATCGCGGTTATCAAGTAGCGACACCTGAACCGGGCCGGATTGCATTGAAGACATCGTCACGCGTCGCGATAAAATCGTTCTGAATTACCGGCTCAAAATCCGGCTTTTTAACCTTCTTCATCGTCGACACCTCCTTTTTTGGAGGCTATACGATACAACTCTACATCAATTCGTAAGATACATTAAATGTAGTGCTATGTCCTTCAGTCATTGCACCTTACCTTGTTGAATTTGCCCACAGCATGAAGCACATAGTCGAACTTTATCCTGAAGCCACAACCATCAGAGTGGTGCTTGATAACCTCAATACCCATAAGAAAGCTTCTTTGTACGAGGCATTTCCTGCCGAACAGGCGCGAGAATTGGCGCGAAAACTCGAGTTCCACTATACGCCCAAACATGGCAGCTGGTTAAATATTG
>JAGRFM010000177.1 GCA_020446045.1 Nitrosomonas sp. | reverse complement strand
TGCGAGTACAGCGCTCACAAGATATTTTGTCACAAGGCGCAGTGCGTAGTGAATGGTTGTTCCATTGACAAGTACTGTAACACAGTGACAGGATATCTTGTTTGCGCCCTGTGGGTTAACTTTTCAGTGCCACTGACTGTGTTAGGGCTTTTGACAAGGGAATTACCATTGCCTGCAAGCCCTGCCTTGCCAGTAACACTGAAAAGCTAACTGTATCCGTAAATATTAAGTTGAAGGAGTACTAGTGTCTCTTTCGGGGATGGTTGAAATCCCTCGTCTTATAGGCGATGGTTGTTTAGTCCTGGTTTTGTCTTATGACAATGAATATTAAACCGTCTCTAATGTTGGTGGTTTGTATGAAAATGATACCGATACCAAGTGGCTACTGATCAGTTTTAATTTTGTTTGAGTGCGAAAAAGTATTTGCAAATTCATTGAGTTGCTTCTTGATTTCTTCTGCAGTTAAACTGTTATCCAGTTGGGTCTGGAAATTCATGATCTTTGCTATCGCTTCCATATCCCACTTGGCTTTTTCTTCCGATAATTTTGCACGCGCAGTTGCTTCAATGGCTTGCCGGGTTGAGTTTGGATCACCTTTGACGAGGGATTCGAGTGTATCCACGAGCCGCTGTAAGACGCGATGAACCAGTGTAGCAGAGAACCCCCCTAATATGGCCAGAGCGGGTTTGCCAAACGTTTTCATGGAACCTTCCTGATAGATGTCAGTCGGCAACAATTCGACCAGAATAAGACCGGCAATTAAACCCAGTAAAATTTTAGACCAGTAAGATGAATCGTAGCGCGGATCATAATTCATTGAAGCAATATAGTTATTTGCTTGAAATAAGGCTGAGAAGGATGCGCCCAGTCCTGCACAGGCCAGCAGGAACAATAAATTGAGCAACAGCTCTATACCTTGATTCATCATAATGCCATGAATGATTGTATTTTCATTAACGTGAGGACTCAGGCCAATCGAAATGAGCATAATCAGAAAAAAAATGGCTATTCCGGAAAGTTGACGGACTAACGGTACAGGCCCTAAAAAATAAAAGAAATGATTCCTTTTTTTCTCACTATAAATCAGTGCGATGGCGCTTGGTGTGGCGGGTTCAATGACAGTGCTTAAATGTTTATGAATCTCATACAAACGTTTAATATCGATTTGATCGAGCTCAAGTGTGGATAAAAGCGATAGCTGATTAATATCGTCAGGATTGGCTTTCAATCCGTTGTTGGAGACATAACTCGCCATCGCAATACATTCCTCAAGCAGCTGGCGAGTAAATCCTGTACAGATGTTATCTTTACGGGTAACATTTTTTATTTCTGATTGAAAAGCATCTGTTTTTGCGTCCATAAAAAGCTTGCTCCTGTTTTTGATTTCAATCCGGGGAAGAGATACGCGAAAAAATCCAACGATACAATCAAATAATAACGGTTACATCGATTTAAATCAGTAGTTGTTCCATTGCTTTCTGATAAATCCGGGACAACGGTTCTATATCCGCAATGTCCACATGTTCATTCAGTTTATGGATGGTGGCGTTGCAAGGGCCGAACTCGACAACCTGCCCGCAGATATCAGCTATAAAACGGCCATCTGACGTTCCGCCCGATGTCGATAATTCGGGCTCGATACCAGTAACGGTTTTAATAGAAACCGACATGGCGTTGGCCAGTTCCGCTTTTTGCGTCAGAAATGGCTTGCCGGCCAATTCCCATTTAATCTCATATTTCAGGTTATGGTTATCGAGGATCTTATAGACTTTTGTTTGTAAGGATTCCACGGTGCTTGCGGTAGAAAAACGGAAATTGAAAATCAGATTGACAGTACCCGGAATAACATTGGTCGCACCCGTTCCACCATTGATATTGGAGATATGCCATGTTGTCGGTGGAAAATATTCGTTACCCTGGTCCCATTCGATTTGCGCTAATTCGGCGATGGCTGGCGCAGCCAGGTGTATCGGATTTTTAGCCAGGTGAGGGTAGGCGATATGACCTTGTATGCCGTGTACCGTCAGATAACCGGAAAGTGATCCGCGGCGGCCGTTTTTAATGGTGTCGCCAAGTTTCTCGACACAAGTCGGTTCGCCTACGATGCAATAATCCAGTGACTCGTTACGTGCTTTCAGCGTTTCAACCACTTTTACCGTACCATCCACGGCTGGGCCTTCTTCATCGGAAGTAATCAACAGCGCGATCGATCCTTTATGATCAGGATTCTGCGCAACAAACGATTCGATAGCGGTAATAAACGCAGCCAGCGATGCTTTCATGTCTGCTGCCCCGCGTCCGTATAGTTTGCCATTGCGGATATCTGGATTGAATGGATCGCTGTCCCATTGTTCGAGTGGGCCGGTCGGAACCACATCAGTATGTCCGGCAAAACATAAAACCGGGGATGCAGTACCGCGCCTGGCCCAAAGATTATCCACTTCACCAAAACGTAAATGCTCAATAGTAAAGCCGATTTTCTGAAGACGTTCGGCCAGAATATGCTGGCAGCCTGCATCGTCAGGGGTTATAGAACGCTTGGTGATTAATAATTGTGCTAACTCCAATGTTTCATTGGTCATGGAAAGTCCTTTTGGTTTTGATATCGCTGAGTTTAACCGTCATGAAGTGTATCCAATTGGCAACAGTCAGTTTAAAAAACTTTGAATTATGTGTAGGATTGAAACGATTATCATGTAAATTTGAAGTAGAAACAAACTTCCGGATTCTACACATTTCGGACAGGGAATACACTGGGTTGTCAAATTTGTGCAAAATGCAGATTAACTGCAACAAATAAGCTAAAACCTACCATTAACGACTGAGCTCATTCAAACAAGGGGGAAAAGATGCTCCTGACGCTATTAGTACTGCTGACTATCATCGGCTTGATTCTGTTCGTTCCTGTTATTCGCCGCCTGGTAGTCTCTAATCAGGTGTTGAAGCTGTTCAAGAAAATGTTGCCGCAGATATCGCAAACCGAACAGGAAGCGCTGGATGCAGGAACGGTATGGTGGGATGGCGACTTATTCAGCGGTAAACCTGATTGGAACAAACTGCTGGCTTATCCCAAGCCACAATTCAGTGAGGAAGAACAAGCTTTTCTGGATGGGCCGGTTGAACAGCTTTGCGATATGTTGGACGAATGGCAAATTACCCATGAATTAAAAGATTTGCCTCCGGAGATTTGGCAATTCATTAAAGAGCAGGGCTTTTTCGGATTGATTATACCCAAGCAATATGGGGGTTATGGTTTTTCAGCATTAGCACATTCGCAGGTAGTGATGAAAATCGGTTCGCGCAGTGGAACGGCTGCGGTTACCGTTATGGTGCCGAATTCGCTAGGGCCTGCTGAATTGCTATTGCATTATGGTACGGAAGAGCAAAAGAAATATTATTTGCCGCGTCTGGCTAAAGGACAGGAAGTTCCCTGTTTTGGCCTGACTTCACCGGATGCAGGTTCCGACGCCGGATCGATACCCGATTATGCCATCGTGTGTAAAGGTGAATTTGAAGGCAAACAGGATGTGCTGGGTATGCGGGTCACATGGGAAAAGCGTTACATTACGCTTGGGCCTGTCGCCACGATACTTGGGCTGGCATTTAAATTATACGATCCGGATCATCTGCTGGGTCAGCAGGAAGACCTCGGCATAACCCTGGCTTTGATTCCGACCAATACACCGGGGCTTAATATCGGCCGGCGTCATTTTCCATTGAATGCGGCTTTTCAGAATGGACCGAATTCGGGCAAGGACATGTTTATACCGATGGAGTGGATTATCGGTGGGCAAGCCGGTGTTGGGCAGGGCTGGAAGATGTTGATGAACTGTCTGGCAGCCGGACGTTCGATTTCGTTACCGGCAACAAGTGTCGGCGGCGCCAAACTTGCAGCAAGAACATGCGGAGCGTATAGCCGGGTACGCGTTCAGTTTAAAACTCCAATCGGTTATTTCGAAGGTATCGAAGAAGCACTGGCGCGCATCGGTGGCTATACCTATATGATGGAAGCCGCGCGCACCATGACTGCTGGTGCTGTTGATCTGGGTGAAAAGCCTTCGGTAATTTCAGCGATAGTTAAATATCATTTGACTGAACGTGCGCGTCAGGCTGTCAATGACGCGATGGATATTCATGGGGGTAAGGGGATCTGCCTGGGTCCAAGAAACTATATCGGGCGCTCTTATCAACATATTCCGGTCAGTATCACGGTTGAAGGGGCAAATATTCTGACGCGCAATATGATTATCTTTGGTCAGGGCGCGATTCGTTGTCATCCGTATATTTTGCAGGAAGTTAACGCCGCACACAGTTCCGATCAAAAACACGCTTCCGAAACATTCGACGCGGCTCTGGTCGGGCATGTCTTATTCAGTATGCGAAACACGGTTAATTGTTTGGCGTATGGCTTGTTCGGCAGATTTATGAAAAAAGACATACCGGAAAACAGTGCGCCGGAAGTTTCAGCGTATTACCAGCAACTCACGCGGTTATCGGTTAATTTTGCGTTCTTGGCCGATATTGCACTGGTTATCCTGGGTGGTTCTTTGAAACGTAAAGAACGGCTTTCAGCGCGTCTGGGTGATATTCTGAGTATGTTGTATTTGTGTTCGGCGACTTTAAAACGCTTTGAAGAAGAAGGCCGGCAACAAGCAGACCTGCCTTTATTGCACTGGTCGATGCAGGATGCGATTTATCAAATACAACAGGCGTTTGACGAGTTTCTGGATAATTTCCCTGGAAATAAAGCATTCTCCTGGTTGCTGAAACGATGGATTTTCCCGTTGGGCAAACCTTTTTCGCCGCCGTCTGATGACATTGGCCATGCAATATCCCGGTTAATGATGGAACCGGGTGAAGCGCGTGACAGATTGACTCGCGGTATATATGTGCCGACAGCGGAAGGCGAAGCCATGGCAGACCTGGAAGAAGCGTTGAAATGTGCAATTGAATGTGCACCGCTGGAAGCCAAAGTGCGCAGTGCTGT
>JAGRFM010000176.1 GCA_020446045.1 Nitrosomonas sp. | reverse complement strand
TACGTTAACCAGCGTGGATCGGCATAATCCTGGCTCATCAGATACAAGGCATTAATGCCCCGGTAGCGTTTCTTTGTGGTTGGATTATGCGGAAACGATAATAGTGGATCGCCCGGCTGCCATGGTTTTTGCCATGGGGCCGTGCCTTGTTTCAATTGCGCGATCAGACTCTCGGCAACCTGTTCATGGTAGGCTTTTCTGGAATTGTCCATGTCATTGCCCTCCATCGTTTGATTCTGGTTGATCGATACTGCTATCCAGTGCATCGGTTTCACTCAATGCGTCTTCTTTGAATGCGCCAAGCAGTTCCGCTTCATCGGGATCGAACTCAGCCTGAAACCCCGGTGTCTGAGCATCAACCAGTTTTTGCGCCATTACCTGACGTCGCACCTCCCGGTCATTTAGGCTGGTTTCGGCGGTATCAGCAATATCTGAATTAGCCGCAGTAGCCGCAACAACTGGAATTTCCAGCGTGTCAGATTTTGTATCATCATCTGCAGGATTATTCATGGTAATAACTCCTCTTGAAGATTGAAGGTAATAATGGGGTGCACTACATGCACAATCTGTGCACGGTCGATGACGCCAAAGTAGCGTGCATCAAATGAATGAGGGTTCAGATCGGATAACAGCAGGTATTCGGATTCACCGAGTACTGCATTAAGCCGGTATTGCGGCAATACGGCGCCATAGGCATCGGTGGATAACGGTGCGCTGTTTGGTAACCATAAACCATTAACCGTAATTCCGGTTTCATCAATCAAAACCGTATCACCGGCAACAGCATGCACGCGTTTGAGCAGTTTTCCGTAACCGCCAGGACAATCACCTTGATTGATATAGCCTCTGGTTGCAGCACAATCAAACACATCGCTTTGCGGCGGACAGAATGCAACGTGTGCGCCTTTTGAAACCGGTTCATCTACAATTCGGTACAAACCCACCGGCAGGCTCGATGTGGTGTTGATATAAAATCCGCCAATACGAAATAAGATACTCAGCACAAACAGACCGATACTGAGCGCCAGAACAAGAACAGTAATAATTCTGAGCGGCGTTTTCATGATCACAATCTTGAACTGTTAGTACTAGTGCCGGTACCAGTACCAGCAGTGCCAGAATCAACACCATCATAAGAACCGGTCAGTCGGTCGCTTGATAAAGGCGGATCAACTTTAGCGCGCGCAGCAAATGTTTCATCCTGGAAGTACAGAGGCTGTACGCCATAAATGGCAGGGTATCCGGCAACATAGATAATCATGTCACCCGGTTTGGTAATTCTGCCGCTTGCATCTTTGGTCGCACCCGGCAGGCGCATGCATTCATCCGGTGTAAGCAATGCGCGCTGTGTTTCCTGTAGCGTACGTGTGACATGACCATGCATCATCGAGGAACGGCGGCCACTTGTGGTGATTTGCTCCTTGATCACCGTGGTTTGGCCGGTGAGTTTGGATAAGTGTTCCGCAGTTTCAATACGGTTGGGTGCAAATGCGGTCTGGATATGACAGTTGGATGTAATCGCTTCATCATGACCGTATCCAGATTCACGGCTTTTAAGCTGATTGATATCCTGACAAATCAGATACGCTTTGATACCGTAACCTGCGATAAACGCGAGAGACTCCTGGAATATTTCCAATTTACCCAGACTTGGAAATTCATCGAGCATCAATAATAACCGGTGCTTGTAATGTGTCACCGGCTCGCCATGTTGAAACGCCATCTGACTGGCCAGTTTCCTAACAATCATATTGATCAGGATGCGGATTAGCGGGCGCAGGCGTGATTTGTCGTTCGGGTGTGAAACAATATAAAGACTGACAGGATTATTCTGGTGCATTAAATCGCGGATACAGAAATCCGAATCACTGATATTGTTTGCCACAATTGGATCGCGATACAAAGCCAGATACGATTTCGCAGTCGATAACACACTGCCTGCTTCTTCCTCGGGCCGATCCAGCATGTCCTTGGCACTGGCAGCGACAACCGGATGTGTATTACCATTTTCCGGCATGATCATTTCCATCCAGAGTTCGCGGATATCGCGATCAGGATCGGACAGCAATGCATCGACAGCCGGTAGTGTTGCCGGTGTGTCGTCACGTTCCGATTGATACAGCACATGCAGAATCAATCCGACTAACAGGGCATGCGCAGTCTTTTGCCAATGGGTCTCCAATCCCTTGCCGTCAGGATCGACGATCAGGTTCACGAGATTTTGTACATCAGCCACTTCCGTGCCGCTGCCGATGATAATTTCATCAAGCGGATTCCAATGACAGCTAGAAACAGATGCTGGGTCGAAGCGCAATACGCTGTTATTCGCATAGTGCTTGCGCCACCCGGCAGTAAGCGCCCAAAGTTCGCCTTTGAGGTCTGTAATGACAGTGCTTTGCGTCCACGACAACAAAGTTGGAATGACGAGACTTACACCTTTGCCCGAACGCGTCGGTGCAAAACACAACACATGTTCAGGGCCGCTGTGTTT
>JAGRFM010000175.1 GCA_020446045.1 Nitrosomonas sp. | reverse complement strand
GCGCCATCGAAGGATAATACGTCTTGCCCAGTTCCCGTGCACGCCACCAGGCGCGTGATTTTTTGCCAGCCAGAATCTGCGGGATTTCAAAAATATTCTTCTTCAATGGCAGGCATGCGCGCCAGGTCAGGGTAAAAATGCGTTTATCCGGTTCGATGACGACAGTATCAATCACTGCTTGCGTTTCGTGCCGCTCGCCTTTTTTACGGAAAAACACCACCGGTACGTCGATCACCGGCAGATTGAATGCGGTACGGCCTTCCGGCGTCAGGTTGACTATCACCACTTCTTCGCCACCCTTGGGGTAGGTAATTTGTTGATCATCAGGCGCTGCCTGGTAATAGGCTTCCTTAAAATCGGTGGGCAGAAATGGAAAAGTATTGTCGATCCAGTCCTGATCGTAAGTACCGGCATGTTTCAGTCGCGATGACCAGCCACGCCCCACTGGACCGAAAGCCATCGGCTGATACGCGCCTTCAGGTTGTGTAATCGGTTGATTAACCGCTTCGGTATTCGGCATTGGCGTTTCATCGACCAGACTGCTCGATAGGTTGCTGTGATAGCCTTTTCCTACCGGGTTCAGCATATACGCGGTATGTTTTTCTTTGTCTTCGTGAAAATTATCCAGTCCGCCGAATGCTTTATCATAACTGATTGGCATAACGGTAAATTGGGATGGGTTGCCCGGTGATGTGGTCAGGCCGGATTGCCATTGACGATCCCCCGTCACGATGAAAGTTTTCATCCAGTTACCCAACTTCAACCCCACCTGAACCCGGTCAGTCGGATTGCCTTGCGGCGCATAGGCGCTGCCGTTGAGCAGCACATCGCATTTGTGTTTGATCGGTGCGTAATCGACTTCATACATCGGCGCGGAATAACCCGGTTCACCGGTAAACGTATCGGCCTCAACCAGCGGCACCTGCTGCGCAGACAACTTAACCTGCTCCCCAGGCTTGGGAAAATCAAATGTGCCTTTAACCGCAACCACAAGCAGCTCCCGCCCATCAGGCTTCATCCCCATGGTGTAACCGGCTAGCATGTTGGTTGCGTTGATTAAGTCCATAGTTTTAATCGATTAATACTTACTTAATTAAATATTTTTAGGATTTGATAAGCTTGTCATAATCCGAATGATTCCCAATCCAAAATCAAAGTAATCCATTTTCAACTTCTACGGCAAAAGCCCTATAACTAATCCCAACGCGAACAGACCAATAACGATTACTTTTCTTAAAATGCAGCGACGGATGCTTTGGATTTGTTTTCAGCATTTCAAAATTCCTGTCGGCAATTTGTTTCACAGCCGGTGGTAAAGCTTCATACGCTTCCCAGAAAGATGGGCTGGCATAATGAATCACAATTGCTTCGATTTACCCGCACTATGTTCATCAATGGCTGCTTGCGCGAGCGCATCCAGCTTCCCGGTTTTGATATCTTCTTTTATTTGCTCATCCCATATTTCTGCATCAAATTTCTGAAACCAGTCGCGAAATTGTTTTAATTGATCCTGCGGTAACTGTTCCACAGCTTTTACTGCTTCTTCTATCGCTTTTCCCATTTTCACTCCATTGTGAATCTCTTTAGATTCTTGTCTTGAGTCATGTAATTCAAAATTTCAATCAATTCAACTGCACCGATCCACCCTTGATCCGGTTCACCCCCGACGAACGGCTCGACACATAACTCCCCTTGATCAGCACCTTGCCCGCTTTGGTCAAGGTAATGCTTGCTTTGCCGCACTGTAAAACAAGTTGTTCCTTGGCACTGACTGTCATGCGTTCACCATCCACATCGACTTCAACTTGCCCCGGATGCTGTTCCAGCGGCCAGCCTGCTTCGGTTTCCTTTAAAACACCCATGATAATCGGTTTGGTCAGGTCTTTGGCTTCAAACATCAGCACAACCTGCTTGCCGAT
>JAGRFM010000174.1 GCA_020446045.1 Nitrosomonas sp. | reverse complement strand
TAGAAATTCTCGGCAATAACGCCATTGAGATTCCGTGGTTGAAAACAACCATCGGTGGCAAAGGAAGCGTTCCGCCGCTGGTAATTATCACCACCAATGAAGAACGTGAATTGCCTGCCGCGTTCGTACGCCGTTGCCTGGTGTTGAACCTGGATTTGCCCAAGGATGATCAGGCATTGATTCGGCTTCTGGATCAGCGCGGCCAGTTGCATTTTGGCAATCTTTGTTCATCGAACGTTCGTTTGCAAGCTGCCGAGCAATTGATCAAGGACCGGAAAACGGCTATGGAAAAAGGCGTAACGCCGCCTGGCCAGGCAGAATATCTCGATATGCTTCGTGCCTTGTCGGTACTGGCCAAAACCGACGACGAGCAAATAAAGCTGCTCGACAAGATCAACGAATTTGCTTTGCGCAAATATCCGGTAATGCATGATAAATAACATAGCTGATCAACCATTGTTGCGCGGCAAAAGTAGCTTGAGCCGTGCGGAATTGCTGTGGGGATTTGCCGCGCTTGATTCCGGACAGCATGAACAGATAGCAACGTTATTGGGGTATGAGAGAATCCCGGTTGCCGTTGAGCAACAGGAACGGAGAGACTTGTCACAATCCGGCCATCTAGAGGAGCATAAAGAGGATGTCGATAATCTGAGCGATCCGGATGAAGTCATAGCGACAGACCCGGAGCCGAAACGCAGTGAGGAAATTATTCCATCGGTTGCAACATCTGCTTCGTATTACCGTATTGCATCCCGCGCTGTCGATCAAACGCAAAATCATGCTGAAACCGATGTAATGGGCTTGCCCGGCTGGTTTGCTCAAGCGTTTCCTTCGCTATTGCAGGAGACGGCAACACGGATACCGGCGTGTCATCAAGTCAAACCATTACATACAGAACTTACTGCCTGGTCACGCCTGTTACCTTTTTTGCAGAAAATCCTCGGCGATCAGGCGGAAGGACGCAAACCGGACACGGTGCAACTCGTCAAACAAGTGGCGAATGGTGAAATGATCCGCCGCATTCCGCGCAAACAGCGTTACAGTTGGTCAGCGAAGGCGCGGGTGTTGATCGATATTAATGATGATAATTTTTCGTACCGGCGCGATTTTCTGAAACTGCGCGAGCGGTTGGTGCAATTGCGCGGTGATGAAGGGCTGGATGTGCAATACATCTACGATGAGCCGGGCGGTACGATTGCGCGCTATGATCAGCAGCAAGAGATCATCGAACCGTGGCGCGTGCCCGAACCGGGTACACCGATTATTATCCTCAGCGATCTTGCAATGCACTCACAATCACGCCAGGCGTTGTATGATTGGTTGGCATTCGGGCAAATACTCAACGCACAGGGGTGGCGTGCTACCGTACTGATGCCGGTTGCCGAGCGGAATATCGATTACCGGCTCTTAAAATATTTTGATTGCGTGGTGTGGGACCGGGCAAGTCGCCTGAAACTGGTCAAAGGCGATGTCCAGCCTGAAAAGGAAAAGAGTCATCATGCAGACTGCATCGATCAACTGCTGTCGACCTGTTTTGCCAGCGTGCGTGTCGACAGTGGGTTGCTGCGTGCGCTGCGTCATATGGCGCCGGGTAATTTCGATGTGGGGCATGAAGCTGCAATCTGGCGGCATACCGCAGTTATCAGTGAAGGTGACGAATGGGGTTGGCAGGTTGACAGCAAAATTCATTACCTTGAAAAAGCACGCCGTTTGATTGCGGATTTGTCATCGGAGCAACAGCGGAAATTGGTCGAATTGATAGGCTGTTATCATGCGCTTTATCCCGATGTGCTGTATTTTGAAGCCATGTACAACCTGAAACTGCTCGGATTGACGTTGCCGGATGACGTCGACACCGCAACAGAAAAATTCATGCAAGACATGGTTGCCACATACCGCGATAATCCGGATAACAATCTGTTGCGCGGTTGGGTGAAACGCCATTTGGCGCGGCATGAATCCCCGGCCTGGCGACATCGGCATGCATACTGGCTGCCGTTTCTGGCTTTTTCACGCATGCAGGACGCCCAGCTTAACGATGATGCAGAAATTGAATGGCCATCTGATCTGACGCAATTCGAGATCGAAACCGTGTTGAGGTATATTAACCAGACTCAAATCCGTCAACCCTACCGGTTGCGGCAGGAAGCCGATAAACTGGTACTCGCTTCCGGGCATACCGTGTCGCTGACAACATCGGATGACTGGGAAAGTCACTCACAGTCAGGCGCGCTAGTACTGAAATTGTGGCTGGAAGATACCCGGATTTTCCACATTCATATTGACAAGCAAGGGCAGCAGCGCATCGTCAGTCTCGATTTGACGCAGACCGGAAACAGAGCGTTCAAATTTCCATCAACCGGTCAGCATACGTTCCAGATTGGCCGCGAGCGATTCACCATTGATGTCATCGCCGCGCAACAGCAAAAACAGGACTGGATGCAATTCATCGGCAGCGGAAGCGAAGGGCTTTACGCGGAATCGATGAATCAACAGAATGAAGTCTACCGCTGGTACTGGCATCCGCCAGAATGGGATTCCCAAGCAGGCATGTTGCCCGGTTTCTGGTTTTATTTGCCGACTTCAGCAGAAACCTTGAAACCTGATTGGGCAGCCAATGCCGGTCGCGATCAATACGGCTTCTACGTCGATGCTGACATTGTTGGAGTTATCCAGCGTTTCCGCTGGATCGAACCGACAAGCTTCATGATGGGTTCGCCGGAGGATGAAGTCGGGCGTAAAGAAGATGAAATACTGCATCAGGTGATACTTACGCAAGGTTATTGGATGGCGGATACGACGTGCACTCAAGCGTTATGGTCAAATTTAATGCATCATAATCCCAGCCGCTTTAAAGGTGGATTGAAACCGGTTGAAAGTGTGAGTTGGAATGATGTTCAAGATTTGCTTCAACGGATTAATAAGTATTATTCATTTTTAAGGCTACGGTTACCGACTGAAGCTGAATGGGAGAATGCCTGTAGAGCAGGAACAACCGGCGTATTTAATTTTGACGGCGATATAACACTTGATAAAGTGAATTATCGTGGCACATTGGATGATGAATCCCATAATTGGGATGACATTCAACAAATAGAAACTGTTAATGTTAAAAGTTTCTCCCCGAATTCATGGGGACTGTTTGAAATGCATGGAAATGTGTGGGAATGGTGTCAGGACTGGTATAGCCGCTATCAATCTGAATTAGTAGTTGACCCCGGAGGACCGATGTCTGCGCATACACGTGTGTTACGGGGAGGTTCGTGGTATCGAAGCGGTAAAGCTTGTCGCTCAGCAAGTAGAGATCATGATGTACCGCTCTCTCATAGTTATAACTTTACTGGTTTTCGCCTCGCTCGAAGTCATGAACATAAACCCGTCAGGGTTTTATGTAGGGTGCAATAACCAACGGGCATTGCACCGTTGGGCGTTTCTTTATGGCGCAATGCGCTTCGCTTATTGGCACCCTACGGTGTATTGGAGGGTTGAACTGATGCCGAATTACCGACGTTTGTGGCATCCGGGAGGAACCTATTTCTTTACGGTAAATCTGCTGCGACGGGATGGCAATGATTTGCTTACCCGGTATATTGATTTGTTACGGAAATCGGTTTTGGTGGTACGGAAAGCGCATCCGTTTGTTATTCACGGCTGGGTGGTTTTGCCGGATCATTTGCATTGCGTGATCGAATTGCCGCCAAACGATGCGGATTTTGCTACGCGCTGGCGGTTGATTAAAATGGGATTTTCCAAGGGATTACCACAAAACGAGGCACGAAGCAATTCCCGAAAACGCCGTGGCGAACGAGGTATCTGGCAACGGCGGTTCTGGGAACATTTGATATGGGATGAACGCGATTTCAATGCACATATGGATTATGTGCATATTAATCCGGTGAAGCATGGTTTGGTTAACCGTGTAATAGACTGGCCATTTTCGACATTCCATAAACTGGTGGAAGACGGTGTTTATCCACCGGATTGGGCAGGTGGTGATGAGAGTCAGATCAATTATCAAGAATAATAGAAAGGTAGGGTGCAATAACCAACGGACATTGCACCATTTGACGTATCTTTAAGGTGCAATGCGCTTCGCTTATTGACACCCTACAAAGTATCCCACAAAGCACCTCGCAAAGCCTGCTTTATTCAATATTCTGCACCTGTTCGCGCATCTGCTCGATCAAAACTTTCAATGACATCGAGGTTTTGGAGATTTCGATGTCCACCGATTTGGAACCGATGGTGTTGGCTTCTCGGTTGAGTTCTTGCATCAGGAAGTCAAGCCGTTTGCCGACTGCGCCGCCTTTTTCCAGAATATGCTCGACTTCATCCAGATGTGCCTGTAGCCGTGTCAGTTCTTCATCAATGTCTATTTTGGATGCGAAAAAGATGATTTCCTGCCGGATACGGTCTTCGTCGAGTGTGTCAATCGCTTCCTGTATGCGTGTTTTGAGTTTTTCTTCAAAAGCCGCGATGAGCGCCGGGATGCGCGGCATTGCCAGGTTGAGTTGCCCGCGAATCTGGTTGAGGCGTTCGAGCAGGATGGTTTTTAATTTTTCACCCTCGCGATGACGTGCGGTCTGGAAATCTTCGAGCATGGCGGTCAATGCCGTCATGGCGTGATCGTGCAGTTTGTCAACCGGCAATGTGTTGCTGCCCAGCATACCGGGCCAGGTGAGTATGTTATGGACAGACAGGGGCTTTGCTTCCGGGAATGACGATTTTACGGTACGGCCAAGATCGTTTAATTTTTGCAGTAATTCGGTGTTGAGTTGTTGCGGGTTTTCAGTGCTGCTGAGTGCGTTGAAATTCAGCCGGCATTCCACTTTGCCGCGTTTGAGTTTTTGGGTGATCGCTTCGCGGATGGCGGGTTCCATGGGACGAAACTCATCCGGTAAACGCAATTGAACATCCAAATAGCGATTGTTGACCGCGCGCAGTTCCAGGCTCAATGTGCCATGCGGCGTCACGTGGGTGTGTGTGGCGTAACCGGTCATGCTGCTGATCATGGTGGTGTTGATTTCCTTACAGGTAAGAATTTTGAATTATATACGCCGGTCAGCTTATTGCGTCTGGAATACCAGGCCAGCATGTTCGCGCATTTTATGGAACGTGATTTTGGGCCAGTTTTCTTCGGCAACACTGATTTCCGCACCGTAGGATGCCAGGAAAGTCGGCGCATCAACGGCGTCATACGCAATGCGGTGTGCATTGGCTTCAATGAATCGTTGCATTTCTTTAGGATCTTCTGCGGTTACCCAGCGTGCCAGTTGATATTTTGCGGACGCGATCCGCGCGTCTACGGCATATTCGTGTTTGAGCCGGTGGGTGACGACTTCAAATTGCAGTATGCCGACTGCACCAAGCAGCAATGTGCTGCCGAGGTGCGGCCTGAAAACCTGAATCGCGCCTTCTTCACCGAGTTGGGTCAGACCCAGTTTGAGCTGTTTGCTGCGCAGCGGGTCGGCGATTTCGACGGTACGGAAAATTTCAGGGGCAAAAAACGGCAGGCCGGTGAATTGCAGGGATTCGCCTTCGGTCAGGGTGTCGCCCAGTTGCAATGTGCCATGGTTCGGGATGCCGATGATGTCGCCAGGATAGGCTTCTTCCAGAATGTCGCGACGTTGCGACAGGAATGACATGACCGAATTGGTGCGGATGTCTTTTCCATTCCGTGCGACTTTCAAATTCATACCGCGCTTGAACTGGCCCGAGCAGATACGCAGGAAAGCAATGCGATCACGGTGCGCGGGATTCATGTTGGCCTGTATTTTAAACACGACGCCGGAAAATTTATTTTCATCCGGTAAGACTTCGCGTTGGATAGCCTGGCGCGATTCCGGTGGCGGGGCGAGTTCGACCAGTGCATCCAGCACCTCGCGAACGCCAAAATTGTTAATCGCGGAGCCGAAAAACACGGGGGTTTGATGCCCGGCGAGGAATTGTTCTTCGCTAAATTCCGGCGTGACGCCTTCGATGAGTTCTATTTCCTGTTGTGCTTCAGTCAGGTTTGATCCAAAACGCGTTTGAGTGGCCGGGTCGCCTAGTGACGTAATGAATTCGACGTCGGCATTGGCGCGGTCATCGCCGGGTTTGAAAACACGCATGCCTTTTTTACGCAGATCGTAAACGCCATAAAACTGTTTCCCCATCCCGATAGGCCAGGTAAAGGGGATTGCGTTCATGCCAAGGGTACGTTCAATTTCATCGATAAGATCAAGCGGGGGTTGTACGTCCCGGTCCATTTTATTGACGAAGGTGATGATAGGCGTGTTGCGGGCACGGCAGACTTCCAGTAGCCGCAACGTTTGTGCTTCAACGCCATTGGCTGCGTCAATAACCATTAATGCTGCGTCTACGGCGGTCAAGACGCGATAAGTGTCTTCTGAAAAATCCTGGTGGCCGGGGGTGTCCAATAAATTGATGACGCAATCACGGTATTCCATTTGCATCACCGAGCTGGCTACGGAAATGCCACGCTGTTTTTCGATCTCCATCCAGTCGGAGGTGGCATGACGGCTGGCTTTGCGTGCTTTAACACTGCCTGCGATATGGATGGCGCCGGCATACATCAGCAGCTTCTCGGTTAGTGTTGTTTTTCCTGCATCCGGATGGGAAATGATGGCAAACGTGCGGCGGCGCGATACTTCTTGTTTAATGCTCATGGTGAGTTGAATGGTGCTCCTGTGTATAAAGGTGACAGTGTGTCGTGTGAGTGGAACTGATTGTGCTGACTTCGGGGTATGACTGACGGCATACCGGCATCGCCTTTGGACAACGTGGGTGAAAGTGGCAGCCTTGCGGCGGTGAAGCCGGTGACGGTAAATCACCTTTGAGCTTGATCATGTCCATTTCAGTTTTCTTGTTGATTTGCGGTACGGCGGACAGCAATGCCTGGGTATAGGGGTGTTTCGGATTATTGGTGATTTCATCCATTTGTCCTTTTTCTACAATACGCCCTAAATACATGACGGCAATTTCATCAGCAAGATATTCCACAACGGATATATTATGGGTGATAAATAAATATGCAAGCCCCAGATCGTTTTGCAACGTTTTGAGCAGATTCAGAATCTGAGCCTGAACGGAAACGTCGAGCGCACTGGTGGGTTCATCACAAATCAGTAGTTTGGGATTGACTGCAAGCGCGCGGGCAATGGCGATACGCTGCCGCTGGCCACCAGAGAATTCATGGGGATAGCGCCATTTGGTTTCTTTGGGTAATCCAACGCATTCCAGCAGTGCGTCAACTGCTTTTTCATATGGAGAGGTCGCCGCTCCAGGTGGTTGTTCGCATAACTGTGTACTCAATGTTGTTTCGACATTCAATGAAGCCATTCCTTCCTGGATGATTTCGATGATGCGCATTCGTGGGTTTAACGAGGAATAAGGGTCTTGAAAAACGAATTGAAGCTGAGATCGTAAGGGGCGCAATTGTTGTCTTTCCAGGCCGATCAATTCCTGTTTGTTATAACATACGCTGCCAGCCGTAGGTGGGATTAACTGTAGTATGCTTTTGCCAACAGTGGTTTTGCCACAACCGGATTCGCCGACGAGCGCGAGTGTTTTTCCCTCAGCGATGCTCAATGAAACACCATCGACCGCTTTGATTGAACCGACAATACGTTTAAAAAACCCTTTGCGGATCGGGAAATGTACTTTCAGGTTGGTAACTTGTAGCAATGGTTGTGCCGCTTGTTTTTGGACAACCGGTATTGTTGCGTCAGAGGTTATGCTGGATTGGGGTGTAGAGCCGGTTGATGCCATTGATGGATCAAATAAATGGCAACGGACTTTGTGGCCGGAGGAGATGTCATGCCATTGCGGTACGGTCGTATGACACAATGCCATTGCGTGATCGCAACGTTCTGAAAAACGGCAACCCTTGAATACCTTGGACAATGGGGGGACGGTTCCACTGATCACGGCCAGTTTTTGATGCCGTTTTTGTTTTTCGGGTATCGATGCAAAAAGCTGTTGAGAATAGGGGTGTGCGGGCTGGTTAAAGAAATTTTCACGCGATGCCTGCTCAACGATTTCACCGGCATACATCACCGCAACCTGTTGCGCCATTTCACTGACAACGCCCAGGTCATGCGTAATCAACAAAATGGCCATATGTTTCTGTTGCTGGATTTCACGCATCAGGTCTAAAACCTGAGCCTGTATCGTGACATCGAGTGCGGTGGTCGGTTCATCTGCAATCAGTAATTCGGGTTCGCCGGCAAGCGCCATGGCAATCATGGCGCGTTGTTTCATGCCACCGGAAAATTGAAACGAATATTCATGCATGCGGCGTTTCGGATCGGGAATGCCGACCTGGTCGAGAAGTTCTACAATTCTGTTGTGTGCTGTTGCGTTGGTCAATTCGAAATGTTGTTTCAGAACTTCGTTGATTTGCTCTGCAATCGTCATAACCGGATTGAGACTAAGCATGGGTTCCTGGAAAATCATGCTGATTTGTTTGCCGCGAATACGGCGCATGTCTGTCTCTGCTAACTGGAGAAAGTCAATACCTTCCAGGCTTATGGTTCCCGAAATGATTTCACCGGTATCGGGTAATAACCGCATAATCGAAAGTGCAGTCATGGATTTACCGCAACCGGATTCGCCTAACAGTGCAAAGGTTTCGCCTTTGTTGATTTTGAGTGAAAGCCCGTCAACTGCGCGTACCGGATGCTTGCCGGTATGCAGGATAGTCTTTAAATTATCAATTTCCAGTAAAGTGTTCATGGATGCTTTGCGGGTTTGTTTGATGCGGTCGATGTTTTCACTTCTGTCGTACTTTGTTTTGCATCAGATTCTGTCTTACTGTTGGTGTTTTGTGAAAATGTTTTGATGCGCGGATCCAATGCTTTCTGTACCGCATCGGCGAATAAATTGGCGCTTAGCACTAATGTGAGCATAAAACAGAAAGCCGACAATAATGCCCACCAGACCATAGGTTCACGTGCCATTTCCAAACGCGCGGCATTAATCATGGTGCCAAAGCTGATCATGGACGGATCAACGCCAACGCCGACATAGGATAATACCGCTTCAGCTAGAACCAACCCGCTGAAATCCATGACGATAGCAATTAACACAATATGCATAACATTGGGCAGGATGTGGCGGGTGATGATACGCCAGTGCGATACCCCAAAGGCGTGGGCAGCCTGAATATATTCCATTTCGCGCAGTTTTAATGTTTCACCACGCAGAAGTCGACACAAACTTGTCCAACTGGTAATGCCCAGAATAATGCATAAACAGAGTAAGCGAATGTCGGCGCGTGCCGCGATAGTTTCAAAGAGTTCGGCATGTGTCTCAATATAAACCTGCATCATGAGTACTGCTGCAGCAATTAGCAAAACGCTGGGGATAGAGTTTAACGTGGTATAAATGTACTGGATAACATCGTCGATCCAGCCTCGGAAATAGCCTGCGGCAATACCTAACAATAACGCAAAGGGCAGCATGATCAGTGTAGTTAATGTGCCAATGATCAACGCGACACGGATGCTTTTCAGTGATAGATAAAGGACATCCTGGCCGACTTTGTCTGTGCCGAGAACATGATAGTGGGTCGCCAACATGGATACGATACCGAACAGAATAAAAACTATGGCCAGCGTAATGAGTATCGCACGCCAGGGAACTTCTGTAGTTCGCCGCCAAATTGACAGGCAACAATGTTTCATACTTTGACCCGTTGCACGTACCATCATGGAACATAAGATAATGTGTACTATGATCCAGGAAAATAATCCGAGTGTAATTCCTTTGAAAATGCGATAGATAATATCCGAAAAATGTTCGGAATCGGGATCGTTTAAATGTGAACCGCCAAATTCGAGCCTGGCAAATGTGCGTATTTGTGTACCATCAGATAACTCGACTGTTTCTTTTGTATATAGATGTGTTGCAAGTGGCGCAGAATAGGTTTTTTCGACATTAGTACGCAGAGGGGTCGCTAATATATCCAAAACACTTAAGACTTCGACGCTATAGACGGGTTGACCATGAATATTTTTGTGCTCAAGCGCGGGACGGAAATGAAGTGTGTCCAGAAAACCAATAGTGAAGAAAAAAAACAAGATGGTCAGTGCAGACATGCCGCTTGCACTATGACTGACTCTTCTCCAGGGTGTTAAGAAATGCGCATCGTGACGTACATGCCATATGAAAGTCACAACAAGTAATAGCAATAAGTAAATAAGTGCGTCGGTCCAGAGAATGACAGGGTCAAAAGGCATGCTTCAATAAGATATAGGTCCGATCAATCAAAATAAATATATGAATCCTGTTTTATAGCATAAAAGTGCCTGTTATGTTTATGAAACCAAGTGCCTTGTCGATCTTCTGATGTGGCCATAGAAGAGTAACAGAAGCAAAATTAATGATTTTTAGAATAGAAACATAAAGATCATCTATTTTCATTCTAAACACCATCCAACTGAGGTTTTTAGATTAAAGTATAAGCTAAGTTACCCCGGGCAGCGTTGGAAGTAACTTAACTGGATGATCATTTGCAGTTTATTACATGCGTCTGAGGGATGACGCTTTTGAGACATAGGCTGTTTCCCTATGGCTAGTGATGTTATTATTGTTATTTATTAATTTGGGACTATACTCAGACAAAGCCGGTAACTTCCTGCCTTTTCCGATATGCATGTGTATATTGGGTGTGGTTTGGAGAATATTTGGAGAAACCAAGCTTATAAAATTATAATTTCTGAATGTTTTTTTAGTATTCAATTCCGCAGACAGATGGATTTTGGTCAAATCCAATGGTGACCTGAAGTCGGTATTTTCTGTGCGATACATTAAAACCCATTCTTACTTTTGAATAAATAAGTGATGCGGTAGGAATTTCGGTATGGCTTTATGTTCCAAACAAAAATGATATGATCACGAACATCAAATGAACAGCAGGGGGATTCATGGATAACTCGAAACCAAATGATCCAAAATTAAGTGCGCAGGAAAATCATGATGATAACGTAGACAATGATGATGAAAAAATCATGGAGTCGAGCATTAACACAAGCTTCTTGATGCCGGTTGCATTATTGATAGTGTTATTGATCATTCCGTTCTCAATCAATTCATTTATGCATATGATGGCTAATAAAAATCAATTTGTGTATCCGGTAATTATGAAATTACCTTTGGATAGCAATATGGTGACTGCGCCAACTGAAGCTAAACAATATGATGGATTTGACGTGAGCCTGCAGGTAAATACGAGAATACTTGCGGAATTCATCAACGATATCGTTGCCATGTCATCTGAAGGTACTTCTATACAAGGAATAACCGGTTTTATCTCTCATAACATGAAAGCCGAGATAACGGGAGAGGATTTCCGTATTGAAAACCCCGGTCCGCAGGATCAAGCTTACGGACTTCAAGACGCTACGGAATGGAATTGGAGAGTGGTGCCGGAGTCTTCGGGTGTACAAACGATTCATTTTAAAATGCATGTTACTTCGACTGAACATGATCACCAGAAAGTCAATGTTATCGAATTGGCTCAAGCAAATATCGTGGTGGATTCTAATCCGATGATGTGGGCAGTTTACCATTGGTGGATTTTTGCTTTGCTGGGACTGGGGCTGTTTGGCGGGTGGAAAGCGTTACGCCGTTACAACGTTGATTAAGTTACAAGAATATTCCGTATGATTCTCAAACACTAAAAATTTATCTTCTGGCACTTGAAATAAAAACAAATAGCCACATAGTGATAACAAAGTTTTTTGGGTTATTTGATTTTCTGAGAAGGAGGAAATAATGGCTATTAAGAGATATGAACCTTGGGGTTTGGGATTATTGAGTCAACTTCAAAAAGAGTTGGAACGCAGTGCGGCTGAAGGTTCTACGGCAACCGCCGAGTGGGCGCCGGCAGTTGATATCAAAGAAGAAAATGACAAATTTGTTATTCATGCAGATATTCCGGGTGTTAAACCTGAAGATATTGATATCAGTATGGAAAATGGCGTGCTAACGATTAGGGGCGAGAAAAAAACAGAAGCTGAAACAGAAAAAGAAGGATATAAACGTGTAGAACGTACTTATGGCTCTTTTTATCGCCGCTTTAGCTTGCCGGATACAGCAGATTCCGATGCTATTTCAGCAGTGTCCAAACATGGTGTGCTTGAATTGACCATACCCAAGAAAGATGTTGTAAAACCGAAAAAAATAAGCGTGACTGCTGCGGAATAAATTTTAGTCCGTACGCTCATATAAGCCAAAACCGCTGTTTGCTTGATGCTAGTACTCCTTCAACTTAATCTTTACGGATACAGTTAGCTTTTCAGTGTTACTGACAAGGCAGGGCTTGCAGGCAATGATTATTCCCTTGTCAAAAGACCTAACACAGCCGGTGGCGCTGAAAAGTTAACCCGCAGGGCGCGCACAAGATATCCTGTCACTGTGTTACAGCGCTTGCCAATGGAACAACCATTCGCTGCGTGCTGCGCCTTATGACAAAATATCTTGTGAGCGCTGTACTCGCAAATATTAAGTTGAAGGAGAACTAGATAAAACAGCGGTTTTTTTTGTTGATTTTGCTATCCATTCGAAACCATGCCAGAATGACGCCTGCCTTGGTTGTTGATCTTTCTAACTTAGGGGGTGTCGTCATGTGTTATGTGCATTTATGCGTGTGCAGATTTTTGATGGATGTTTGTGAAAAGTGCGCAGGGCATAGCCTTAGCTATGTCCAAGTACCTTGAACAAGCAGGCACAAAAATAT
>JAGRFM010000173.1 GCA_020446045.1 Nitrosomonas sp. | reverse complement strand
CGAAGCACCGGTGATCAATATTGCTTCACCAACAGGTGGAACCGTATCCGGTACTGTCCCAGTGAGTTTCAACTATTCGGATAATGTTGCCGTAACAGCGGTTGAATTGTACGTTAATGGTCAACTATACGGTAACAACACACAAGAACCGTTTACCTTTACGATTGACACCACAAGATCGGCGGATGGGGATTATGTGTTGAGTGCAAAAGCTTTTGACGCTACTGGCAATCAAAGTGTTTCCAACAATGTCACTGTAACCGTCAACAATTCATCAACCACAGATACTGAGGCACCTGTGATCAGTATTGTTTCACCCACTGCGGGCAACTTATCAGGAAAAACTTATCTCGATGTTAGCTTCTCGGATAACGTAGCGGTAACCCGCATTGATTATTTTATCAATGGCATGTTGTTTGCAACAAGCAAGCAGACACCATATGGTTTTTCAATAGATACGGCCTCATTTACTGATGGGGATTATGTATTGACTGCTCATGCGTTTGATGCTGCTGGTAACCAGGGTGTTTCTAACAATGTAAATATAACGATTAATAACAATCAACGACAGATACCGCAGCGCCGGTAATCAACTTTGCCTCACCAACAGGTGGAACCGTATCCGGTGTTGTCCCAGTGAGTTTCAATTACTCGGATAACATTGCTGTAACAGCGGTTGATCTGTACGTTAATGGTCATCTATACGGTAACAGTACACAAGAACCGTTTAACTTCTCGATAGACACCACAGTAGTGTGGCGGACGGTGATTATATCTTGTGTGCAAAAGCTTTTGACGCTGCCGGTAATCTGGGTGTTTCAGGCAATATCACAGTAACCGTACACAATTCTTCTACCGACATTCAAATTCCAGTTGTTAATATTACTTCACCTTTACCCGAAAGTATTGTTTCTGGCACCATCCGTGTGAATTTCAACTATGCTGACAATTGCGGTGTAAAGTATATCGATTTGTATGTTGATGGCAATCATGTGTTAACTGCTTATGATGAAGCAGGTAATCTCGGCTTATCCCCAAGTATATCGTTCAACATTATGAATCTAAGATAAAAATAATAGTTTGAAATTTCTTCATAGGTTACCAAGTATTATCCTTGGAGCAAAAAAATGGTTGGAATTTTGTTAATTTCCGGCATCTCTTTTTGCCATTGTCTGATAGTTCGGGTGCAAACCCTCTCATCAGCGGCGGTCAGTTGTGTTGCAATACATAATTGGGTTTCATCACGACAGGTCTGTACGATATGTTCGAGTAAACCCTGGTTACGATATGGCGCCTCAATAAAAATCTGGGTTTGATTATGTTTGATGGAATGTTTCTCCAGCGTAATAATCTGTTGTTTACGTAAATGCTTATCAACTGACAGGTAACCGTTAAAACAAAAACATTGCCCGTTAAGGCCTGAAGCCATTAAAGCCAAAATGATTGAAGACGGACCGACCAGAGGAACAACCCGGATTTCATTTTCATGCGCCAGTCTGACCAAGCCACTGCCCGGATCGGCAATGGCCGGGCAACCGGCTTCAGACAGCAGGCCCACATCCAGGCCGGATAGCAAGGGTTTTAGCAATGCTGCCAGTTCGGCAGGCTTGGTATGCTCATTCAAGATCTGCAGTTGAATGTCCTGCAGCGGAATTTTGCAGGCAATTTGTTTCAGAAATTGCCGTGCAGTTTTGGGATGTTCAACGATAAAACTGGACAGTACCTGGATTGATTCCCTGACAGCATGAGGAATAACCCAATCCAGTTCACCATCACTGATCGGCGACGGAATGAGATACAGCTTTCCCGTCACTTAAAAAGTCTCTTTCATAAACCGATAACCTACTCCGCCGGTTGTTTTTCGCGTTCCCAAACCACCATTAACGTAAGCTCCAACCGTTATTCATCAATAGCGACATTGAAACGTAACTGACCTGTTTGGCAAAACGATCAAACAGGCTTTCACGGGCTGTAAAGTTGACTATCGATTCAGCCTTGATCACTTCTCGCGCAACATACGAAGCGTTGCCCATTTCATCCGTGAGTCCCAGTTCTATACTTTTAGCACCGGTCCACACTACACCGCTATAGATTTCAGGCGTATCCTTGAGCCGATCACCTCTGCCTTGTTGCACGACACGGATAAACTGCTCGTGGATTTCGCCCAGCATGCCGGTGACATGTTCACGTTGCCTCGGATCGAGTGGCGCAAACGGATCCAGAAAACCTTTATGTTCCCCTGATGTAAACAACCGTCTTTCGACACCCAGTTTTTCCATGGTTCCGGTAAATCCGAAACCGTCCATTAGAACACCGATAGAACCAACGAGACTGGCTTTGTCGACAAAAATTTTATCTGCCGCGACTGCAATATAATAACCGCCGGATGCACATACATCCCCGATTACCGCGTACAGAGGAATATCCGGATATTTTGCACGCAGCCGTCGTATTTCATCATTAATATAACCGGATTGAACTGGTGTGCCGCCGGGGCTATTGATGCGCAAAATAACGCCTTTTGTGCCACTATCTTTAAACGCTGATCTTAAGCTTGCGGTAATGTTATCGGCACTGTTGATGCTATCCGGTATAATCATTCCATTCACATCAATTAAAGCCGTATGCTTATCGGAAATGCCGACACCCGAGCCTTCAAACCAGTCTGTAAAAGCAAAAAACAGTACGAAAAGATATATAAAGGTCAGCGATTTAAAAAATATTCCCCAAAGCCGGGTACGCCGTTGTTCGCGCAATGCAGAAAACGCCAAACCCTCGATTAACTGACGTTCCCATTTGGGATTAACTGTTTTTCCTTCCTCTTCAGCCATATTCATCCATTCATCATTTAATTAAAAATATTTATACGCCCGTTTCACCTTCTACTTAATTTTCTTTTATTATAGTGAATGAGAATGTAAATTAAATTGTTTTTTAATCCTTCATGATTATTCACACTACATTTTGCAATCACAACCGGCCTTTTATCAAACATTCCTGCCTTTCACTGTAAAATATCGTTTTTCGGACCCATTTTAATCAACTTATGCGCTACTGGTTAATGAAATCTGAGCCGCTTAAATTCAGCATCGACGATTTGGCTAGTTCACCCAATCAGACGACAGCCTGGGATGGTGTGCGCAATTACCAGGCGCGCAACTTCATGTGGAAACAAATGTGTGTTGGCGATCAGACTTTTTTCTACCATTCCTGCTGTGCACAACCCGGCATTATGGGTATAGCCGAAGTAACCAGCCCCGCTTACCCAGACGCCACGCAATTCGATCCCAAGAACCGGCATTTTGATCCCAAAGCCAGCCAGGATAACCCACGCTGGTTTAACGTCGAAATAACGCTAAAACAGAAAACACGTTTGCTCACCATCAAAGAACTACGGCAATATCCGGAACTCAAACGTATGCGTGTATTACAGACCGGTAACCGGTTATCCATTACACCGGTCGACCCGGATGAATGGAAGTTTATCCTGAAAATCCTGCAGGTCTGAACAAAAATTATGGAGTGGTGGCTCATTTATTTGCTGCTGGGCGCCGTAGTCGGTTTTTTTGCCGGATTGCTCGGTATCGGTGGCGGCCTTATTATCGTTCCTGCACTGACCTTCCTGTTTACCGTCCAGGATTTCCCGCCGGATCGAATCCTGCATCTCGCGCTGGGTACAACAATGGCCACCATCATTTTCACAGCCGCCGCAAGTTTATACACCCATCACAGGCATGGCGCCGTAAATTGGCATATTTTCAAAACCATGACGCCCGGTATTGTATTCGGCACAATGGCCGGTGCCATGCTGGCAGGAATACTATCCGGCACCGTGTTGCGGATTATTTTCACACTGTTTATTTTTTATGCCGCAACCAGCATGCTGCTAAAACTGAAATCCGGAACCAAACAAAAATCGCAATCACATTCCACCCCGGATTATCAGCCGAATCTTCCCGGTAAAACCGGTTTTCTAGCCGCTGGCGGGATTATCGGTGCTGTCTCAAGCCTGGTTGCGATCGGCGGCGGCATACTGACTGTACCCTTCCTAACCTGGTGTCACATTAAAATTCAACATGCGATCGGCACAGCTGCAGCCATCGGATTCCCAATCGCCTTGGCAGGAACGGCCGGTTATATTCTGAATGGGCTCGTTTATGCGGACATACTGCCCGACTACAGTCTGGGTTACGTTTACCTGCCCGCTTTAGGGTGGTTGGTGCTCGCCAGCATGCTCACCGCGCCACTCGGCGCAAAGACAACGCACTCAGCAAAAACAGCCACCCTCAAAAAGATTTTTGTCGTCCTGCTGTATGCGCTGGCCGTCAAAATGCTGTTTGGCCTGTTCAATTAATCTCGTCAAATGGCGTCATTCTAAAATCCAGTTAATATTTCAGCGCAAACTGATAAGTCAGTCCGCATCAATCATCGCGCTGACAACAGCCGTCCAGGCCTTGGCAATATTGTCCAGATTGTATCCGCCGCCACCGAGCGCCAACACACGGCCACCGCAATATTCATCGGCAATGCGGCAAATATTCGCCATCACTTGCCGGTGCACGTTCTCGGTGTATGCAAGATGCGTGATCGGGTCGTCGTAAAGACTGTCAGCGCCGCATTGCAAAATCACAAACCCGGGCTCATTGTCGCGCAGGAATGTTTCGGCTTGCGGCCATAAGTCCATAAACAACACATCACCCGCATCCGGCGGCATCGGGATATTCAGCTTGGCGCCTTCGGCGCTGCCCTTCCCCGTCTCGTTGGCATTTCCGGTTCCGGGATACAGATATCGTCCATCTTCGTGAAAATCGACAAAAATCAGTTCGGGATCGTTTTCAAAACTATAGAACACCCCGTCGCCGTGATGCGCATCGATGTCGATATACGCCACCCGGTTGATGTTGTGCTGGTGGCGCAGATATTCAATGGCAATCCCGCAATCGTTGATCACGCAAAATCCCGCGGCGGTATGACGGCGCGCATGATGCAGCCCCGCAATCGGGATGAACGCGCGGATATATTCCTGGTCAACCAGTCGGTCAATAGCATCGCATACCGTCCCCGCAACCGTCAGCACCGCCGGATACATACCCGGAAATGCCGGGGTATCACCCATGTCGAGATACCCGGCTCCGGATTCCGACAGCTGTTTAACCTTCTCGATATACGCGGGGTCGTGAAACAACTCAAGCATCGCCTGCGTGCCCGTCACTGGTTCCAGGATGTCAACAGATTGATCCAGCGCCTGCCGATAAAATGCCTTGCTGAACGCCTCATGCCGCAACGGGCCAAACGGATGATTGTTTCCGAAGGCATAGCGTGCCAGTTCTTCGCCCAGATAAACACAACCGGTGCTTTTTGTTTTCATCAGCATCGCATGCCATGGTATTTAGCTATTGATAACAAGAATCTATACATTAACGATAAGATCAAATTTTGGCGTTTAATGGCAGACATTGCTAAGCACGAATTTCTTCCTTGGGCCGCCACGGATTGATTTTTCCTATTTGATTGCCCAGTGCGATTCTGGCCTTATCAAGCTCATACGTTTTTTGCAGATTCATCCACAGCTCCGAACCGGCGCCGAAGAATTGTCCCAGACGTAAAGCCGTATCTGCTGTCAAATCCCGTTTGCCACGGATAAGTTGTGAAATGCGGTTTGGCGGCACGTCGATCTGCCGCGCCAGCTCTGTTCGCGTTATGCCAATTTCTTCCAGTTCATCAGCAAGAAATTCACCGGGATGAATTACTTCTTTAACCATGTCGCTATCTTTCCCTTTCCGTTAAATCAACTTGCCACCCCAAACCATTCATTCCCACATCAAATCACAGTCTGCTTGTACAGCTTCAGTCAATAAATTGATCAGTGGCAATGCTCTGTGAGACATGCTGACCACAGGTTCTTTATCCTCATCGTCTTCATCCTGATCATTCGATGGCGGCATTTTTTTATG
>JAGRFM010000003.1 GCA_020446045.1 Nitrosomonas sp. | reverse complement strand
GCCATCAAACCGGCATTGGTGCAGATATTGCTGGTCGCTTTCGCACGCCGGATATGTTGCTCACGTGCTGCAAGCGTCAAGACATAACCGCGCCTGCCGGACTGATCGATTGTTTCGCCCACCAGTCGGCCGGGCATGTGGCGAACGTATTGCATGCGCGTGGCAAAAATCCCGAGGTACGGCCCGCCGAATGACAGCGGGATACCGAGCGGTTGCCCGTCGGCAATCACGACATCAGCCCCGTACGAACCGGGTGATTGAAACAAACCCAGCGCAATAGGATCAGTCATCACGATTAGAAGCGCCCCGGCCTGGTGTACTTTTTCGGCGAGACCGGCAACATCTTCAAACTGACCCAGAAAATTCGGATTTTGAATTACCAATACGGCGACTTGATCGTCAAGCAGCGATAACAGACTGTCCATATCCCCTGACGCAGTGTTTTCGCCGATCAGCAACGCTTCATCACCAAGCAGATAAGTCCGCACCGTTTCCCGGCAATGTGGATTGACCGCAGGCGACAGAATGACTTTTTGCCGCTCGTCCGATGCAAGATTGAGCGCCATACGCACTGCTTCCGCCAGCGCCGTGGCACCGTCATAATGACTGGCGTTGGTCACCTCCATTCCGGTCAACTGGCAAATCATGCTTTGATATTCGAACATCGCCTGCAACATACCCTGACTGGCTTCGGGCTGGTAGGGCGTATAGGCGGTAAAAAACTCGCCGCGGCCAATGACATAATCGACGGTTGCGGGGATATAGTGATGATACGCACCCGCGCCCAGAAAGCATTCATGGCTCGATGCATTGACATTTTGACTAGCCAGTTCGCGCAGATGTTTTTCCAGTTCCATCTGCGTCATCGATTGTGACGGCAAAGGCAATTTCAAACCCGGGAAACGGGCATGCTCCGGGATATCTGAAAACAGCGCTTCCATGCGCGACAACCCCAGCGTATCGAGCATTGCGCGACGTTCCGATTCAGTATGCGGTAAATAACTCATTTGCTGATTATCCTGCTAAAGCATTGTCTTCACCAGCCGCCTGCGGCGATAACCGGTGATGACACGAATAAAACCGTTTGCAGCCAGCTCCCGGTCCAGCTCAGCGTCTCCCGTATCAAACCGAAGAACCGGCGTGCGCGCAAGTTTGGCGGGTGTGGCAATCACCATGATATTTCGGGAGCCTATGGCGCGGACAACTGCAGGACTGAGCTGCAGATTTCCCCTGCCCAGTACGAAGCCCTGTGCGCCAATAGGGCTGAGAACCAGTTTACGCGTTTTGAATTTTTCGAGCAATTCGAGAAGCTGTTGCTCGTTCAGATCGCTGCCAACCAGCTTGCCATTCACGACAGCATCAATGCCCAGCAGTGTGTTTCCGATCCCCCACCGATCCGCAACTGATTCAACCGTGCTTCCTGCCCCCAGCAGCACCAGCATAGACGAGTCATGCCGAAATTGTTCCAACAGATATTCCGCAATACCATCCTTGACGGCAGCATCATCGGCGTTTTCGATCATTGCTTTGGCTGCTTGCATATGCTTCGGCTCGAAAGGCGTCATCGCAGCATGATAAAGCCGCACTTTCCATTCCCCCGCCCGGTAGCTGGCTTCGTCTAGATCCAGCACTTCAGCCTGCGCCGTGTTTAATCGGTTCCGTAGAAAAGCATTAATGGTTTGCGCACTGCGAACAGGATTGGTGCCAAAAACCCCCGAAAACATTTTTACACCGGACGGGATGCCCAGAATCGGAACTTTATTTTCCACGATACTGCAGATATCCCGCGCCGTTCCATCACCACCGCAAAAGACGATCAATTCGGCACCATGCTGCAAAAACCGCTGCACTACAAGCTGTGTATCCTTTGCAGAAGATTGACCGGTGACGGCATGAACGATTTCAATAGCTTCTTGAGAAACACCGGCTGTCTTTAGCACCGCCTCGCCCATATCGCCGGCACAAGTCAACCAATGCAGCGGCAGCGGCGAGGCCTGTAACAGGCTCACCAGTTCATTTAGTGCCTCTGCTGCACGTTGCTGGGCAATTGGTTGGGCACCCAGCGATTGAGCCTCATCAATCATATCGTCGGTGCCTTTCAAACCGACCCGGCCACCCATGCCCGCAATGGGATTAATCAGAAAACCGATGCATCTCGTTACACTCATGCCCAAAAACAACAAAAAACCTGTATAAAGAATTACAGCGTATCTGTACGAGCCCGTGCAGTACGTCGTATCTTCCAGGTGACGGTTATAATTAGCCAGAATACGGGTACCGTCCGCCGGACGGATACAGCCTGCGTTGATTTAACGGCGCACAAATTCCGACATGCGACGGTCCAGATCGTTGGAAAAATATTGCACTTGACTGAGCATGTCCTTGACACTGACGCCCTTCAGCAACGATTCTATCCAGAATCCGTCTTCTTCCTCAGCTTTTGCGTATACATGCACTTCATCGACACGGTCGAACAGATTATCCTAAAAACCTCAGTTGGATGGTGTTTAGAGTGCTTTGTTTTTTATTTCTGGCAAGGCAATGGACTCCTCCCACTCAACGGCATCGTAATGTGCCAAACTAAAGATTTTAGCAATCAAACAGCGGGAGGAGAGTATGACTATAACACGTATGGGAATTGATTTGGCAAAGCAGGTATTTCAGATTCATGGCGTAGATCAAAGTGAGAAAGTGAAGGCACGTAAACCATTGCGCCGGTCACAAATGGTGGCTTATTTCAGTAAGCTTGAATCCTGTCTAATCGGCATGGAAGCCTGCGGCAGTACCCATTACTGGGCGCGTGAACTGAGTAAGCTGGGTCATGACGTTCGATTGATGGCGCCGCAGTTTGTGAAGCCTTACGTGAAGAGCAACAAGAACAACGCGAATGATGCGGAAGCAATCTGTGAAGCGTAATAACCAGTTATTACAGCGAATTGCAACACCGCAAAAACTAAAAAACAATGTGCTATAAATAGCATAGTGTAATCTACCATTTGGGTGAAAGGATGAGCTGGAGCAGGCGGATTGCTTTGGTGTTGCTGAGCAGGACCTGCTCGTGATTTATTTCCAAGGCGTTTATCGTGCGTGCAATCATGTAAGATACTCAACGCTTTATCGAAACTATCACTCAGATCGGATGCAAGGTTTGTCTGGATGACTTCGGAAATGGTTTCTCAACGTTTAAGTATTTAAAATATCTAAGTGTTCAAATTTTAAAAATTGATGGGATGTTTATCCGAGATTTGATTGATAACTATGAGAATCAGGTGTTTGTAAAAGCGATGGTCAATATAGCACAGGCACTAAACAAATCCATTGTTGCAGGATTTGTTGAAAACGCTGAAACGCTGGCACTACTCAACAGTCTTGGCGTCCAATATGTGCAAGGCTATTATTTTGATAAACCCACGGATAAACATAAGGTATTTTATAACCAGGGCTAACACTTGATGTTACCGGTTTAAAATTGAAAAAAGGGAAACAATGCACTGGATATTACACATTCATGCGTAAGCAAACCAGCGAAACAAGGATGATACAATGATTGTACGGCAAACAATACACCCAAAATGGATTTTAAAAATCGATGGATGGAATATTTTGTTTTTCTTGATCTATGGCTATATTGTCTGCGTTTTGCAAGCATATGGTTTTTTTGAGCATCTAACCTTTCCGGATACAGAAATCAGCGTCTTTGGGATAGCGGTAGCAATCATGCTGGGCTTTCGGAATAATGAAGCATACAACCGGTTTTGGGAGGCTCGGATTGTTTGGGGCGATTTAACGAATACTTCTCGAAATTTTGCTTCGCAAGTCATCAATTATGTCCAACATCCCGAAGAGCAACAACAAGTATCCCAGGACGCCGTTGCGGCAATCCACAAAGAACTCATTTATCGACAATTGGCTTTTCTGAATGCACTGCGTTTGCAATTACGGAAGGAAAATACCTGGGATGAACTGAAGCCGCTTTTGTCGGATTCCGAATATCAGCAATTAAGCAAATCAGTAAATAAAGCGACACAATTGAACCATCAGCAATCGCTGCGATTGAAGGAATTGAACAATTCCGGATGGATCACAGAACAGGCTTATGTTTTTGGCTTGATGGAATCTATCAAAGCATTTTTTTCCGCTCAGGGACGCTGTGAACGGATCAAAACAACACCATTGCCACGGCAATATGGATTTTTTACCAAATCCTTCGTCTGGATCTTTGTGTTGCTGCTTCCTTTTGGACTTGTTCAACATCTTGGCTGGGGGGCATTCCCGGTTTATGTGATTCTGGCGACGATTTTTACCATCACTGAACGCATTGGAAATCGCACTGAAGCACCATTTGAAGGCAAACTGGAAGACGTGCCGATGTCTACAATTTGTCGAAATATCGAAATCGATCTAAGACAACAACTTGGAGAGCCTTCAGTCCCCGAACCCTTAGAACCCAAGGATGGTGTGTTAATGTGATAGCCACATCCCGGCATGCAACACATTGACCGCCTCCCACAACATCTTGGTATACAGACAGACATAGCACATCGTTACCTTTGAACCGGTGGCCGAGTATCTGTCGCACTTCATGCAGCGCCCCGCCATCATTGGCGAGGAAATTAATCATATGTTCACTAAAGTGAAACCGACATGATTCAGAAAAACCCTATTTTCAAATTTCCAAACCATCTTATAATGCAGGCAAATATCAGTTCAAATTCATTTGACAACCTACTGAAAAATTTCCGTGAAAATTTTTTTCTTATTTAATATGCGATGAACATATCCAAACCCTTCCTTATTTTACAATTACGTCCCGAAGATGAAATCTCCGACAATGAGTTTGCCGCAATGCTTAAATATGGAGGCTTTGAAGAAAAAGATGCTCATCGCATACGTATCGAAAAAGGTGGTATCCCAGAGAACCTGGCTTTAGAGAACTATTCGGCTGTAATCGTCGGCGGAAGCCCATTTGATATCAGTACGCCGGAACCGGACAAACCTGCAATCCAAAAGAAAATTGAACAGGATTTTAATTGCCTGTTTGATGAAATCGTCAAACATGATTTCCCATTCCTGGGGGCCTGCTCAGGCAATGGTTTGCTGGGTTCATATCTGGGTACTTCGATATCGACCATGTACGGCGAAGCAGTTGGCTGTGTGACTATTCACATCACTGAAGAAGGCAAGAAAGATGCGCTGCTTGACGGCTTTCCAGATCAGATCTCAGTTCTGCTCGGACATAAGGAAGCCTGCGACACAACACCTGCCGGCGCTACGCTATTAATGACGGGCACCGCTTGTCCGGTCCAAATGTTCCGCATAGGAAAAAATGTGTATGCCACACAATTTCATCCCGAAGGGGATAGTGAAGGATTTGCTCTGCGGATACGCGCCTATAAACACCATGGCTATTTCCAACCCCATGAAACGGATAATCTTATCGATGCGATTAGCCAGAAAGACACGCCTTATGCGCAAAAAATTCTGAAACGGTTTGTCAGTCAATATGCACGTTAACACGCTCTATATTTCCGCCTCAACATAATCATGCAATCAATTGTCCGAATTGCTTTGACGACAGACACTTTAATAGCCAAAATATAAGTGGTTTGATTCATGACTGGCAATAACCCCATTTTTCAATTGATCCACATTGACACCACCAAAGATCAAATGTTTATTATCTAATAAAACATTAGGAAAATTATTTTGTCTCAAACATTTTGAGAATTGTTTTTTTGGGCCTTTAGTACTTAATAGGGTATTGACCGGCTCATATTGCACTGTTTTGGGAGGTGTCGAGTGAAAAAAAATATATTTGTATTCGGTCTAAATGCATTTAATCGTGAAAAACTTGAAGCATTAGATGATGCAGACCAGTACTGTTTTCATGGTCTAATCGAGCTGAAAAAGTTGAAGGATGCTGTGTCGTATGATTTTCCCACACTATTGGTCGAGGCGCAGGAGCATCTGGATAATTTTGACGAACCGATAGACGCACTTATAAATTTCTGGGATTTTCCATCTTCAGTTCTGCACCCGATTTTGTGCAAACAGTATCAATTTCCCGGACCTAGCCTTGAATCGGCCATTTTATGTGGAAACAAAGGGCTCAGTCGAGAGGCACAACAAAGCGTTATTCCTGATTACATTCCAAGATTTTCCATTTTCGATCCGTTTGACGATGATCCGTTGCAAAGCATAACACTGGATTTCCCGTTTTGGATTAAGCCATTGTTATCCTATTCGGGGTATCTAGGCTTTCGCGTCACCAATAACGATGACTTTTCCCGATACTTACAAACCATACGGACTAATATTGACCGTTTTGCGAAACCTTACGCTGATTTACTGCAACACGCCGATCTTGATCCATCGCTGACCAAATATACCGCACATCATTGTATTGCAGAGGAAATCATTTCAGTCGGCAAACAATGTACTGTTGAGGGATATTCTTATCAAAACCGGGTTGAATGTTATGGCATTATCGACTCGATTCGTTATCCCAATATGGTTTCTTTTTCACGTTATCAATATCCGTCCACTTTGCCACAGACTGTGAAGCAAAAAATTAACGCGGTCTCCAAAATCATTATCGAGCATATTGGTTTCGATCAATCGGCGTTCAATATTGAATATTTTTATGATGAAACAACGGATTGTTTGCGTCTGCTGGAAATTAATTCGCGAATTTCGCAATCGCATTCTCCGTTATTTAAAAATGTGGATGGGGCTTCAAATCACCGGATAGTCTTGGATCTGGGGCTTGGAAAAAAACCGCAGTTTCCCTATCGGCAAGGCCAATATGCCTGTGCTGCAAAAATTTTCTCACGCCGTTTTGAAGATGCATGGATAACACGTGCACCGACACCAGACGAGATCAATCATGCGCAGCAATTGGTGCCGGGTTCGACAATTGTTGTACCCGTCAAGCAGGATAAACGTTTATCCGAGTTGCTGGATCAGGACAGTTATAGCTATCAGTATGCAATATCTTATCT
>JAGRFM010000031.1 GCA_020446045.1 Nitrosomonas sp. | reverse complement strand
TTACCGCGTTTAAAGAGTGACATAATTTTTTCTCCTCATGTCCCACTTGCAACGCTTGCCGGGTACAAGCATATAACGAGCGGATATGATCGGCAAGGTCATCTTCAATAAATGCCCAGCGCTTTCCTAATTTGGCGCCGGGAATGATTCCGGCTTTGGCGCGGCGGCGCACTTCTTCGGGGTGCAGTTTCAGAAACTGGGCCGCTTCGGTCAGATTTAAGGTTTTCATAAGTCGTCCAACCTTTTTAGTTAAAGCTATAACAACATGAATACAACAATTACCACTGAAACCAGAACCAGAACGGCAGCCAGTAAATTCATAATGGCCGCCTGCCTGGAAATTCTGGTCAGTTCGCGAACTTCATGATTGATCGCGACTCTGATTTTTTCGCTGATTTGCTGCACGCTTTGATCTATTGGTTGATCGTTGTTTTTGCTTAAATGGTTTTGTTGTGCATTAATCAGCGCATTGGGAACGATGCCGTGCTCTGACGCAATCCGTTTGATCAATGCATCCAGCTTGTCGTTGTTCATGATAAAACTGCAGCCACATTTTCAAGATTGGTAAACAGTTGCCTTCTGATGATGGTTAACCGCTGGCGAACCATCACCGGCAACGTGCTGTTTTTAAGTGCTTCATCAAACGTGAATTTCGATTGCAGGATTTCGCTTAAATCCTTGCCGAAGGTTTCCGGTTTGTAGTGCGGAATTCTAATGATTGCCGAAACACGGGCTTTGTTATCAAGATACGCCTTCATTTCTTCAAACTGCTTGCCGTTCATGGTGATCTCACCCCAGTAAGGATTCAGCCAAACCACAAACAGTGCTTCTTTCGGAAACTGTTTGACGAGATGCGCAAAACCGTTCAGCGTATCGAGTAATGCCTGGCTGCCTGTAATTACGGTATGAACAACCAGTTCATGGCCCATATCCAGCAACAATGCCGGAATCTGATTGCTGATCAGGTAATGCGACATCGGCACGAAAGTGCTCGCGCCATTATCGATAATGACATCGGTTTCCGTATTGGCGATGAGTTCGATCAAGTCGTCAAATTTTCTCGGATCGATTTCATCGTTGTTCATGACATTAATCTGCTTAACATTGAGTTTCTTGAAACCGTAAAACGTTGCATTAACCGGATCGGTATCGATGCATAATGGGTTTTTACCTTTGGCGATCCTGTGCTGCGCCAATGTTGATGAGATAAACGATTTGCCGACACCACCCTTTCCTTGCAGAATCATATGTATCTTGGCCATTAGATTAACTCCTCTTTTTCGGTTGCAGAATTAAAACGAAATCCTTCTTGATCAGCGACTGCTGATTTTTTAGGTGCAGTACGAATCTTTTGTTTGCTGCCATTGGGGATATGGCGGTTGACCAGCGTTCGAAACCACTGATACGAGCATGTGATCTTTCCCTCGGCAAATAACGTGTCCCATACCTGGTACACCGTCCAACCATCCTGTAATGCCTGTTCAATATCGGGTTTTAATGCAATAAACACCGGCAAAAACGGTTTGCCGGTGTTTTTGTGCTTGTCTGTAAATAGCGCGATACGTTCTGATAAGGTTTTGGTCATCACAATGTTCTCCGTATCAAATTATTCTTTGGCGAAAGAAATTTTTTGTTTTGCTTTTGCTTGTTTTTTATTTTTTTCTAAAAAAATTCCTGACCATTTTCCAAGTTTCATTAACTTGCAATAGCGTTACTTTCAGTTTCATTTTGTTTCAATCCGTTTCTTTTGCTTTTATTTGCCTTCTTTTTGTTTCAAAAGCACTTTCTTTTACTTGAAAGAAGCTTCATGAAAGTATTTTTAAAGAACTTGAAATTATAATATAACGAAAATAAACTGTTTGCAAACTTATAATATAGTGGTAGTATATTTTAAAAAACTAACACAACAGGGCAAGATATGTGGAGATGGCCATCTCCACACAAACTTTATTCGCAAATTCTTTGCTCAACGTTGATCTTGCTCTACGAGGTAAACGGAAATGACAGTTTTGGAACGCCAAAGAAGTGGTGGAAAACAGAAGACTGTGAATGCAAATAAACGCGACAAGAGCCTCAGGGTGCCTGTATTGCCGGAGGAAGAAATGGTGATCAAAGCAAAGGCCAGTGAAGCCGGATTAACGATTGCCGAGTATCTGCGTAATCTCGGTCTGGGTTATACCGTACCCAGCGTCATTGATAACCGGCAGGTAGATGCCTTGCTTAAAATCAACGCCGATCTGGGACGGCTCGGGGGATTGATCAAGCTGTGGCTCACCAATGACAGGCGCACAAAATACATTGGTAAGTCTCAACTGCATATGACTCTGGACACAATCCGGGAAACACAAAGCGCGATGCTCAGTGAAATCCTGAAACTCAGGAAATAATATTCGGAATAATCAAATTACTTAAGCCGCTTAAACACCATGATCGCAAAAATCATACCTATCAAATCGATACGCAAAAGCAACTTCTCTGCGTTGGTGAAGTATCTGACCGATCCGCAAGGCAAGAGTGAGCGTATCGGTATGCTTACAGTTACAAACTGTTACACCGATGAATTGACAGCAGCACTGCTGGAAATCCAGAACACGCAGGAAATGAACAAACGCGCCAAATCCGATAAAACCTGTCACCTGGTATTGAGTTTCTCGGAAGGTGAACGGTTATCCAATACTGATCTGAGCGCAATTGAGGAGCGGTTCTGTGAAGCATTGGGACTCAGTGAACATCAGCGCATCAGTGTTGTTCATGACGACACTGATAATCTGCATATCCATATCGCAATCAACAAGATTCATCCACGCAAACTGACAATCCACAATCCTTACTACGACTACAAAAAAGTCGCGACTCTATGCGAGCAGATCGAGCAGGAATATGGACTGACCCAGGTCAATCATGAAACCCGGATTGATAAAACAGAGCGAATCATACAAGACATCGAAGCCAAAGCTGGTGTCGAGAGCCTGCTAGGTTGGATTAGGCGTGAATACCTGGATGACATCAAAAACACAAACACCTGGCAGGATTTACACCAGGTACTGCAAAACCATGGTCTTGAAATCAAGGAACGTGGCAACGGTCTGGTGTTTGTATCAAACAACGGCGTAGCTGTTAAAGCCAGCTCTGTAGACCGTTCTTTATCGAAACCCAATCTGATCAAGCGATTGGGCGCTTTTGAGCCGGCTATACAGTCGGAACAAACCAGAACTCAATCAACAAAAGCCAAACACTACCAACCAAAACCAATACAAAACAAAGTAGATACTTCCAGATTGTATAAGTGTTACCAGCAGCAGCAAAATTATGCAGCTTCTTGGCGCAAAGAACAGCGGCTCAAATTGAGGCAGCAACGTGATCTGTTGATTGAACGCGCCAAACTAGAAGCGAGAAATAAACGCAGCATCATCAAACATGTTCAAGCCGGCCCGCTTGGCAAAAAAGTCCTGTATGCAACGGTGAGTCTGCAATTCAAAACAATGCTGGAAGAAATCAAACGCGATTACCGAGAAGCCTATGCGCAATTGAAAGCTGGTTCACGGAGAATGGCCTGGCTTGACTGGCTGACCATAGAAGCCAAAAACGGCAATGCTGGAGCTTTGGTAGCATTACGTGCCAGAAATAAAAGAGTCGAAAGAGATGGCGCAGTTAAGGGTGATCATATTGCAGGCATTGAATATAATAACAACCAGTCCAGAACAGATAATATTGAGTCTGTGACCAAAGGCGGTACGGTGTTTTACAAAGCTGGCACTATAGCTGTTCGCGATGACGGCAAGCGATTGTTTGTCTCTCAGCATGCTTTGGATAATTCATTGGTTGATGTGCTTCAGGTCGCCATCAGCAAATACGGCAGTCACCTGTCGGTTAATGGATCAGATGCATTCAAATCTGCAGTTGTTCGAACTGCTGTGCAGAACAAAATTCGCGTTACTTTCGATGATCCGGTACTCGAACGACAACGCAATCAATTATCGAGACAAGCTGTATTTCAGAAACGACCCAAAACTTCAACGCTTCAAAGGAGTCTGTGATGAACCAATACAATCCCGGTTTCCAGGAAAACAGAAACGCAAAGAAAGATACTTTGATCATCCGTTTGCTTGCCATTGTTTGTTTGGTTGGCGGGTTTCAGGTTGCAACGCAGTATTTTGCCCACCAGTTCCATTATCAGGATCAGCTTGGATCACATTTTAATCATGTCTATGCACCCTGGTCGATTGTTGTGTGGAGTAATCAGTGGTATGACCAACATTCAGGCATTTTCGATCTGGCAGCCGGTTACGGCATTCTGTTTTCCAGTGTTGGATTGATTCTGGTATTGATTATCAAGATGATGCTCGCCAATTCTTCGCGTGCGAATCGTAATCTGTATGGTTCAGCGCGGTGGGCAGATAAAAAGGATATTGAAGCAGCCGGGCTATTATCTTCTAAAAAGAACAAGGGAGGTGATGCGGTTTATGTCGGCGCCTGGCGCGACAAGTCCGGCAAAACGCATTATCTCAAACATAGCGGCCCGGAACATGTGCTGTGTTTTGCGCCGACACGCTCGGGTAAAGGGGTGAGTCTGGTGATTCCGACATTGCTGTCGTGGACACAAAGCACTGTCATTACCGACCTCAAAGGTGAGCTTTGGGCGCTGACCGCCGGGTGGCGCAAGCACTATGCGAATAACAACGTGTTGCGATTCGATCCGGCATCTGTTTCTAGCTGTCACTGGAATCCGCTCGATGAAATCATTATCGGCAGCGGCACGGAGGTCGCCGATGTACAAAACTTGGTTAACCTGATTGTCGATCCAGACGGCAAGGGATTGGAAACGCACTGGCAAAAGACTGCGCATGCGCTTTTGGTCGGATTGATTCTGCATGTGCTGTACAAATCGGAGTGTGACGGTACACCGGCAACACTACCGGCTGTCGATGCGTTACTGTCCGATCCCGACCGCGATATTCGTGAATTGTGGATGGAAATGATTATGCCGGAAAATGGGCACGCACATCCGGTTATCGCCGCCAGCGCCAAGGACATGCTGGATCGGCCCGAGGAAGAAGCAGGTTCTGTATTATCAACCGCCAAATCGTATCTGGCTTTATACCGTGATCCGGTTGTGGCAAACAATGTCAACAATTCGGATTTTTGTATTCGTGATCTGATGCATCATGACAACCCTGTCAGTCTCTACATTGTTTCACACCCCAATGATAAATCACGCCTTCGACCGTTAATCCGCACATTGATTAACATGATTGTGCGCAAACTGGCCGGTCAGATGGCGTTTCAAAATGGCGAACCGGTTACGCACTACAAACACCGGCTGCTGCTTATGCTCGATGAATTTCCAAGTCTCGGTAAACTGGAAATATTCCAGGAATCTCTTGCATTTATCGCCGGTTACGGTATCAAGGCGTATCTGATCTGCCAGGACATCAACCAGCTTAAAAGCCGTGAATCCGGTTACGGTCATGATGAAGCGATTACTTCCAACTGTCATATCCAGACAGCATTCGCACCCAACCGGATTGAAACCGCAGAACACTTATCCAAACTCACCGGCCAAACCACGGTGATCAAGGAGCAGATCACCACGAGTGGTCGACGATCATCAATGATGCACGGTCATGTCACACGCACACTGCAGGAAACACAACGTGCTTTACTGACACCGGATGAATGCATGCGCCTGCCCGGTGCAACCAAAGATGCAAACGGCAGAATTATCAAACCGGGCGACATGATTATCTATGTTGCCGGATACCCTGCGATTTATGGCGTGCAGCCGCTGTACTTCCAGGATGAAACATTTGCCGCACGCGCGAAAGTCGATCCACCGATATCAAACGACCGGCTGATCGGTTCTTTCGATAATGCTGATTCTGGTACTGGTACCGGCACTAGTACTAACAGTTCAGGATTATGATCATGAAAACGCCGCTCAGAATTATTACTGTTCTTGTATTGACACTCAGTATCGGTCTGTTTGTCCTGAGCATCGTATTGCGTCTTGGTGGGTTTTATATCAACACCACACCAAGCCTGCCGGTCGGTTTGTACCAGATTGTTGATGAACCGGTTTCAAAAGGCTCATACGTTGCGTTCTGTCCGCCGCAAAGCGATGCATTTGATTGGGCGGTTACCAGAGGCTATATCAATTCGGGTGATTGTCCTGGCGGCACCGGTCAACTGCTCAAACGCGTTTATGCGGTTGCCGGTGATACGGTTTTGATTGATGAAACCGGCATTACGGTTAATGGTCAGTGGTTACCGAACAGCGCGCCGTTATTCACCGATGCCTATGGTGCCGCTTTGCCACAATACCGTTTTAATGCGGTACTTGGTGAATTCGAATACTTGTTGTTATCCGACCTGAACCCCCGTTCATTTGACGCCCGCTACTTTGGCGTCATCGAACGCGCACAGATTGTGCATGTAGTGCGCCCTATTTTTACCTTCAATCTTCAAAAGGAGTGATTGCCATGAACAATCCTGCAGATGATGACACGAAACCTGATGTCCCTGATACCGGCATGAATAACCGGAACATACGCCGTCAGGTGATAGCACAAAAGCTAATTGATGCACAAACACCTGGATTCCAGGCGGAATTTGATCCCGATGAAGCGGAACTGCTCGGCGCATTCACAGAAGACGCCTTGAGTGAAACCGAAGCGCTGGATAGCAGTATCGATCAACCGGAATTAGTTGATGGAGGGCAGTAACATGGACAAATCCAGAAAAGCCTACCATGAACAGGTTGCCGAGAGTCTGATCGCACAGTTGAAACAAGGCACAGCGCCATGGCAAAAACCGTGGCAACCGGGTAATCCATTGTTGTCGTTCCCACACAACCCAACTACCCAAAAACGCTACCGAGGCATTAATGCCTTGTATCTGATGAGTAAAGGCCATACCGATCCTCGTTGGCTTACCTATAAACAAGCTGCCGGTTTAGGTGCCCAGGTGCGAAAAGGGGAAAAAAGCACCTGGATTCAATACTGGAAGTTTACCGATGAGCGCATTAGGAAAGACGATAACGGTAATCCGGTACTTAAAGGTGACGGCAAGCCTGCCAAGGAAACCGTCAAGCTTGAGCGCCCACGTGTGTTTTATGCATCCGTATTCAACGCCGAGCAGATAGACAACCTGCCCGAGCTGATCATTGATCCACCGACCTGGAATCCAATTGAGCGTGCAGAGCTGATATTGCAGGCATCCAGTGCCGCAATTGAACACGGCGAGCATGACCGGGCTTTTTACCGGCCAGCAACCGACCGCATACACCTGCCGCACAAACACCAGTTTGAAACGCCGGATCGCTACTATGCCACGGCCTTGCATGAACTGGGGCACTGGACAGGCCATGAATCTCGCCTAAACCGTGATCTGGTGCACCCCTTTGGCAGTGAAGGTTATGCGCGAGAAGAACTGCGTGCCGAGATTGCGAGTATGTTACTTGGGCATGAATTGGGTATCGGTCACGACCCCGGTCAGCATGCCGCGTATGTTGCATCCTGGATCAAGACACTCGAAGAAGATCCCACAGAAATATTCCGCGCTGCAGCCGATGCAGAAAAAATCCAGGACTATGTACTGGCATTTGCCAGACAACAGGAATTGGTCGAACAGGAGGTTATTAAAATGGATGAAATCAGACAAAACATCGCAACGTATACCGCTAACCTCTCCCCCGATCTGGCAACGGTAGCTCAGCACAACAACCAGCAACTGCAAAAACTCATTGAGTATCTACCAACACAACAACAAAACAGCCTGTACCTGGTTGCTGACGCATTGAAATTCTGCAGAAACTTAAGTATCGACAATTTCGAATTTGAAGAAACCTCACAGGACAAACTGGGGTTTACCATTCCCGCCGACTGGAACGGGCGTGTGCAGATTCAAGGTAACGTCTTGGAAGTGAATGAAAATGATAGCGGTAAAAACCATATTGTACCGGCAAAAGAATTAGGCGTTGATCCTGAATTCTGGGGTGTTTACGCACAGCGTAACGATCAGACCTGGGTCTGGCTGGCGGATTTCGATGTTGAACAGCAGGCCATCGATACAGCGGAGAAACTCGCACTGATCGATGCAATGTCCGAGCGCAACGAATATGAAAAAGCCGTCAAACTTGCGCGTATTGATGAATTGCGGATCAGTAACGATCCACAAAGCACCCTGGATGACATTACACAGGCCAAAGAACAGCGTAAACACGCTGAAATGCTGGCCATGCAAAACGATGCAGACTTTAACAAAAGGAGGCAGGCTATGGAAACCGGTCAAACGATTGATGATCTTCAAAACCAACGCCAGAACACTGAAAAAGAAAGTGATCATACGTCACATACATCGCGCCAATACCTGGTCGTCCCATATAGCGAGAAAGATCAGGCCAAAGCTGCCGGTGCACGTTGGGATAAAGTGGCCAAAGCGTGGTACGTGGGAGACAAAGCCGATATCCGCACATTGCAACGCTGGCTTCCGGAAAATGTGCCGGTACAACAAAATTCCGCAATCGATGCGCAAAGCGAGTTTGCCACTGTGCTGCGTGATAACGGTTGTATTGTGGATGGTAATCATCCTGTCATGGACGGACTATCACACCGTATCAAGGTTGAAGGGGATCGGCCAGGAGAAAAATCCGGTTTTTATGTGGTGCATATGGACGGTCATCCTGCCGGTTATTTTAATAATCACCGAACAAAAGCCGAGATACGCTGGAAAGCAAAAGGGTATTCGTTAACCGAAGAGCAAAAAGCCACTTTTGCCGCACAGGTGGCGATCAAACAGCAGGAACGCAAAGCCGAACAACAAGTGCAATACGTCAAAGTGGCAGAAGCTATCAAAGAACTACTTGATATTGCACCGCAAGCCACTGCCGATCATCCTTACCTGCAGGATAAAAACGCAAGGCCAAATGGATTAAAAATCGTGCCGCACAATACGGATGGTCTACCACATGATTCCATCATCAGAATCTGCCGGGAGCGGCAGGAAGTCAAAACAGTGCGTGATGAACATCCTGACAGTCTCGTCTTCGTCGCGGGTGATCTGCTGTTACCGATTTATGATCCACAGGGAAACATCTGGAGCGCGCAGACGATACAGCCGAGCGGTACCAAGTTATTTGTGGCAGGCAGTCAGAAGGAAGGACACTTCCATGTGGTGGGTGGGAACAGTGAAGGATTGGCGGCATTGACAGCACTGGATAACGCCAAAACCATCATCATTGCTGAAGGTTATTCCACTGCCGATACCGTATCGCAGGCCATGAACTGTCCGGTTGTGGCGGCATTCGATTCAGGCAATCTCATACCCGTTGCACAGCAATTGCATGACAAGTATCCGGACAAACCCATTGTTATTGCCGGTGATGACGATCAGCACCTGGTGGCACTCAACGGTAAAAATACCGGCAGGGAAAAGGCGCAGGAAGCCGCACAATCAGTCAACGGTGTTGCCGTGTTTCCAGTCTTCGCACTCAATGAGCAGTCATCGCAGAAACTTAGCGATTTTAACGATCTGGCCAACAAAAGTGCATTGGGCATGCAAGCTGTTGAGCGGCAGGTTGGCGCTGCAATCGAGAAGGCAATCCAGAAAAGCACGATTCAAAAACATCAATCACACGTTAAAACCCAAAGCCAGCTGCAAGCCGCAACAAAAGCAAAAAAACGGGCATTGGTTTAACACTGACAGGAGGATCAATCATGCGTGCCAATCAACAAGCCATTCCAGCAAACCTATCCAGACATGATACAGGTGATCTCTATGACAATACTGAAACTCGTCCCGATACCAGTGAAGCCCAAAAACAAACCGGTAGAAACGCCTACATCGAACTGCTCGAATCTCAGGCTCGATGGGCAGGTGGCGCGATACTGGGTTGTAATTTCCCGAGAGACTTCAAAGAACAAGGCGGAACCACGTTCCTGAACCGGCAAATAAAATCTGCTCATGAACTTGCCGTGATGGCGCAGATTCTTCGCGATCCGCGCTTTGAAACGCTACGCATATTTTATACGCGAAGAAACCGAATCATCCACCACACGGCCATCAGTTCCCGGTTACCGGGATCGGTGTATCTGGAAAAGATCAACGGTACCGAATATCATCTGGGTGACTGGGTGAACAATACCCGATTTAAAGTGCAGGCCGATGGTTACTGGTTACTGCATAATCACCCGTCCGGCAGGGCCGCCGCGTCCCGGCAGGATGAACGATTTACTGCACAACTGGCATCTCTCGTACCGGGATTTAAAGGTCATGTCATTATCAACACCAGCCAGTACAGCGTGATCAACCGGAAACTTGAAGTCAGTTTCGTCGACTGGATGGGCGGTCAGGCCGGTGGTTACAAGAATGACGCCTACAAGCAGCACGATTATCTGCTGGAAAACATTGCCACGCCGGATGATCTGGCAAGAATCGGCATGGCGTTGAAGCATAAGGATCAATACTTCAGCCTGATTGGCACCAACGCAACCGGCGCCGTTCAGTCGATCAGTGAATTACCGGTAACAATTCTGGATCGAGCGCCAAAAATATTATTGGCAAGGCTTCAGAGATTTACAAGAAACGCTGGTGTCAGTTCGGTGTTTGCCATCACACCTGACAAACACTTTAATCACCCGGTATTATTGAAAGCTTGTGAAGTTGGAGTTTTACGTGATGTTATTGGTGTCGACATCTATAATGACAACGATTACCGTTCTCTCAGGACAGAAAATGTCATTGCAACCGATTCCAATCTTGAAATCAGTGCCCTGTACAGAAAGTCCAGGGCATTAATTACTGAAGATGATAATCTGCATGCTCTCAAAAACAATACAAGTAAATCCAACATGACAAGACAAAGAAGTCGCCGGACACGTGGTCGGTAAAAAATGAAGCAAGATGAGGTTAATGTGTGGTGGTATTGAATATCAGGATGAAAAGATTTACGTTCCGAATCCGGATGAATAATAGAACGGTCATCTTAGAAAGACCGCGAAAGAGTTTGTTTATCATATGATGTCGTGTTGTGAGTCATAATACTGAATAATTCATGTTTTGTGCGAGCGATATGGATTGCCAGTTCACATTTATAACAAAATATCAATTGCTTATAATTTTGTGTGTGGGCAATATTTTTACTACTGCTGGTGAGTCAGTCACTTTAGAATCCTAATAGTCAGCCAAGGAGACGCGAAAAACCTTGGCTGACTGACAAGTAAAGACAAAATAATTGTCTTCAGTGTCTTTATTTAATCGTAAAAAATAAGAATTACTTACGAAAATTCCTCTACCATAAAAAGGCTCATCCGACAAGTTCGTACTTGGCCTTTAGAAAAGCATATTGAAAGAAAGCAAATTAAGGGTTGAAATTGTGTTTTGACTTTTAACCTTGGGACTTTTTTCAACATGTCGACCAGTTTGCTCTACCACGCTTTTGGAATAGTCGGTTATTTTTATCAAAGCACCTGTTTTATTGCAGGCATCATAATTGTTGCAATAAAAACGGATCGTTGACGATTGGGTGTTCTGTCTGTAAAAGCCGTGAGATACATTGCCGGGGAAAGTTGGTTCGACGCTTTCGGACAGTACCAATAGGTCGAAAAGCTGTCTATATTGATCTTCCGGTTCAGCGGGTAGAATGTACCCGGTGCCAGGCAGTTCGTCAGGTAAAGATACAGTTTGCCGATGAGCACAAGCGCTATACACGCTCTTTCGAGAGATTGGTTTTGGATCTTTCTAAGCATATGACCATCCAGTCAGTAGCGAGTCATCTTAATGTGAGCTGGGATCTGGTTAAAGGGATACAGAAGGACAACTTGAATAAACGTTACCGGCAGCCGAAATTAGTCAAGTTAAAGCGCATTGCGATTGATGAAATATACCAAGGCAAGAAGCTGGGTTATTTAACCATAGTTTTGGATCTGCAACGTGGCGCGGTAATTTTTGTTGGCAATGGAAAAGGCGCAGATGCGCTGATACCGTTCTGGAAGCGTTTGAAACGATCGGGCGCACGAATTGAAGCGGTAGCGACCGACATGGGGCCAGCTTACATTAGCGCGGTACGGGCAAATATCCCTGATGCAACGTTAGTATTCGATCATTTTCACATTATTAAGCTGTTTAATGAGAAGCTGACAAAACTGCGTCGCGACCTGCAACGGGAAGCAGAACAGGGCCTGGGTAAACCCATTTTGAAAGGCATTCGCTGGTTGTTGCTCAAGAACCCAGACAACCTGGATGACAAGCGCAGTGAACGTCAACGTCTGAATGAAGCATTAAAGCTCAATGAACCCTTGGCAACAGCCTATTACATGAAAGAAGAATTACGCAATATCTGGCAGCAACCGGACAAAACCTCGGCTCAAGAGGTGCTGGACGAGTGGATAAAAAAAGCCGCCGCTTCCGATATCAACATGCTCAAGCAATTCTCTAAAACCATTGCGACACATCGTTCAGGCATCCTGGCCTATTTCGATTTCAATGGTTTATCAACCGGACCATTGGAAGGCATCAACAACAAGATCAAAACATTACACAAAATGGCCTACGGTTTCAGAGATGTTGAGTTCTTTAAACTCAAAATTATGGCATTGCATGAAACCAATTACGCTCTTGTCGGTTAAGCCCAAAAGTATGCACTTGCCGGATGAACCCATAAAAACAGCTGCAATAACTTTGTTACATCATATAGGCCAATTCGAGAGGCCGGATCAGGCACCCAGGAAATGATTCAATGGATAATGAAATGTGTCATTATGGCACTTTAAAGCACTCAATATTGCAGTACCTGAAAATAACCGCGCGTCATACTGACAGAGACTGATAACCGGGAAACGATGCCCTAACCCCTGATTGTAACGGCTTTCAAAAGCATTAAGCTCTTCCACCCCGATTCCTTTTTTTAACGTCCAGGCCATATCCCCAAGTACTCGCATGCCCTGAATTCCCTGTTTGCTCGCTTGCAAAAAGGATTGCTCGAAAAAAGCATACAACTTGTTGCCGCTCGACATGCC
>JAGRFM010000030.1 GCA_020446045.1 Nitrosomonas sp. | reverse complement strand
GCACAAGATATCCTGTCACTGTGTTACAGCACTTGCCAATGGAACAACCATTCGCTGCGTGCTGCGCCTTGTGACAAAATATCTTGTGAGCGCTGTACTCGCAAATATTAAGTTGAAGGAGTACTAGGGAAGTGCTGCGAGAAGGTGCGCGTAAGTTACGGGGAGCGGCGATTGAATCGGAAGTAACCTGTCAATCGGCTTACAATAGCTTCCAGTGTCAGCGTCTATTTTGAGATAAACATAATTCTTGGCGCTGTTTTCTAAAGAAACTGGCTAAACATCAATATTGATGTCCCTTCAAGCCATAAAAGGAGAAAATTTTGGCTTAAAGGCGCGTTGCCTGCTCATCTGGCAGTACCTGGGAAGATTGAAATTGTATTTCTATTGATCCAGACGCTCAATATAAGCCCTAATCGCTGTATCATCCCCTGCGTAAATCCTTTGACAGTCCGCCGGGGTTTGTGGAACACCTGCAATTACCAACTTGTCTGTTTGGGCAGACATAATAGATTGCAAATTGGTACAATACCTTGAATTGTAATAGATAATTGTTGTCTCTTTATTAGTCCAATGGAATGGATTTCTCCCACTCAACGGCATCGTAATGCGCCACACAAAAGATTTTAGCAATCAAGAAGCGGGAGGAAATTATGACTATGGCATGTACCGGAATTGATTTAGCGAAACAGGTATTCCAAATTTATGATGTAGACAGAGCAGGTATCAACAGCTATCGTCAAGAACTGATATTTGAACGGACTCTATCCGATGACCGGTTTATGCTTAGATGTAGTCATCAGAAAATTAAGTATAACTGTGTTAATACATGTTGGCCCAATTATTCTGAGAAATGTCCCGCAGGCCACTGTCTATGTTACAACAGCGTACTCATAATATTCTCCATATTAATCAATCGAGGAGTACATGCAAATGAAATTCACGCAAATCAGAAACGCAACCCTTATAATTAACTATGCAGGCAAGAAAATACTGATTGATCCTTGGTTGGCAAAAAAGGGAGCAGTACCGGGCTTTGGCGGGACGATCAATGACCATATCAGGAATCCGACGGCAGAATTACCTATACCTGTTAACGAGATTGTTGATGTGGATGCGGTTATTTTAACTCATGATCATCCAGATCACTGGGATGATGCAGCTAAAAATGCGATTCCTAAAGACATGTTGATTTTTACGCAACATGAAAAAGATGCTCAGTCTGTCCGATCAGCAGGATTTAGCAACATTCGAATTCTCAACGAAAATAATACTTATGATGGCATTACGCTGATCAAAACGTCCGGCCAACATGGTAAAGATAACGTGCTGGAAAATATGAAGGAACTGCTGGGAGATGTTTGTGGCATTGTTTTCAAACATCCTGAGGAGAAAACGCTCTATATAGCCGGAGATACAATCTGGTGTAAAGCAGTTGAAGATAGCCTGAAGAAATATCACCCAGACATCATTGTTCTCAATAGTTGCGATGCTAAAGTTATCGGCGATGAATCAATTATTATGGGCAAGCAAGATGTTTACGAAGTCTATAAAGCCGCACCTGATGCAACCATCATTGCCAGCCACATGGAATCAGTGAACCACGCAACACTATCCCGAAAGGAATTGCGCGAGTTTCTGAGTGAAAAGGGAATAATACAACGGGTATTAGTACCCGAAGACGGTCAATCATATGCGTTTTGATTCAGGACAAAAACAATGAATCACATTTCAGTCCCATTAGTTGCCGTTATCGCTTTTGACCATTTTAGCCCTTTCCATTTATCGGTGCCGTGTATTATTTTTGGTGATCTTCTGCATGAACAGAGATTATTTGAACTTAGAATCTATGCAGACGAATCTGGAAAATTGCGTTCAAATGAGGGCATAAGTGTTGAATCATCACTTAGCATAAATGAACTTGCACAAGCTGATATTATCATCGTGCCGTCCTGGCGAGATCCTGCTGAGAAACCAGATCAGTCAGTGCTCGATGCCTTGGTGGCAGCGCATACACGAGGGAGTCAGGTAGTAGGATTGTGTCTGGGTACTTATGTGCTTGCATATGCTGGGTTACTGAAAAATCACAAGGCAGCAACGCACTGGGAATTTGAACAGGATTTCATCAATCGATTTCCTGATGTAAAACTGGACTGCAATGCGTTGTATGTCGATGATGATCGATTGATCACTTCCGCAGGAACAGCAGCCGGTCTCGACTGCTGTTTATATCTGGTTCGTCAGCATTACGGTAGTCTGATCGCTAATAAATTGGCTAGACGAATGGTAATCCCTCCTTACAGAGAAGGGGGTCAGGCGCAATTTATAGAGCGGCCAGTCCCAGTTTCATCACAGAACAGTAGAATTAACATGCTTCTGGATTACCTAAGAAATAATCTAAACAAAGCACACGGTTTGGATGAGCTTGCGAGCTATAACAGGATGAGCCGCCGAACATTAACACGACTATTTCACAAGGCAACGGGGATGTCTGTTGGTGATTGGTTGATTGGCGAGCGCATACAGCGGAGCCAGGAGTTGTTAGAATCTACTTCATTGACGATTGAAGCCATTGCAGAGCAAGTAGGTTTTCAATCTGCCACATCTCTTCGTCAACATTTCAAGAACAGATTTGATGTAACCCCAACTGAATGGCGAAAAACTTTTCAGGGAAAACGACCGGTATCAGTTAATCATTTGACAGAGTACTAGTATTTTGTCGATAACGGCAGACCAAAAATTACCCGCATCATTTATTGTTAAATGTATAGATGGCAGTACACAATCAGCTTGCAGATTTCCCGATGCAGAATCAACAAAATCGGTTGTATCATTTCGTTAATTATTTCTTTGGCGAACAAATGTTGTTTAACAGCGTAATGGCAGAAAGCCGTTTTTCCTGAGTGCGCCCCCGTCTTGCCTGATCATAGACTGCGTTAATATGTAATGCGTCTTCTTTTGTGCTCGCTTGAACGG
>JAGRFM010000172.1 GCA_020446045.1 Nitrosomonas sp. | reverse complement strand
TTTCAAGGACGAATCCGATGCGTACATCTTTGGCATCCAGGGAAACACCATGTCCGAACAAAAACAGCATGATAATCGGTAACACAAAAGCAATCGCGATACTGGACGGATCACGCAGGATTTGCAGAGTTTCCTTGCGTATCATGCCGATTAATCGCTTGTGTGCCAGTACGCTATCCATCTGATATTACCGGGTTCGGATTCGTTTGCCGGCGATGTTCAATCAGCGCAATAAAAGCATCTTCCATACTTACTTCGGCTTTACCGTCAATGCTAAAATCTGCCCGAAGCGCTTCAGGCGCATCTATCGCCAGAACTTCACCATCGGCCAGAATGGCCAGCCGGTCACAATAATTGGCTTCATCCATAAAATGTGTGGTAACCAGAACAGTGATGCCAGATTCGGCCAGCGCGTTGATATGCCACCAGAATTCGCGCCGCGCCAGCGGATCCATTCCTGAGGTGGGTTCATCGAGAAATAAAATGTCCGGCTGATGCATCAGCGCTGCGGCGAACGCCAGCCGTTGCTTGTAACCTGCCGGCAGTGTACGGCTGGCTGTATTGGCGTAAGTGATGAGCTCAAAGTCTTCCATGACTGTCGCAATACGTTCATATTTTGTCTTGCCGGAAAGTCCGTAAACACTGGCGAAGAATGCAAGGTTCTCCTGCACGGTCAGATTGCCGTACAAAGAAAAACGCTGCGCCATGTAGCCGATGCGTGCACGGGCCTGTGCGGCGGCGGTACGCAGATCCACACCGGCGACACGCACACTGCCGGAAGAAACCGGCAACAATCCGCAGAGCATGCGAAAGGTGGTCGATTTGCCCGCACCGTTGGCGCCCAGCAGGCCAAAGATTTCGCCGCGCCTGACTTCAAAACTGACATGACTAACGGCTACAAAATCACCGAATTTCCGGCTCAAATCACGAACCTGAATGATGCCGGCAGGATTTTCCGCCCTGTCTGAGTGCGTTACAGCAGGAACATCGACATACGATCGTTTTCGCTTACCCTGGTGCATATGGGCAATGAAGGCATCTTCAAAACACGGAGCAGCCGCTTCGATCTGTGCGCCAGGCAGGTTTGCTATCAAGGTATCCGGCGCACTGTGTTGATCATAGGTAATCACGCGCACCTGGGAGCCGTCCGTCGAGGCATCGAGCACTTTCGGGTTCAGGCTAAGCTGCCTTTGCAAACGTCTTTTGCTGAGTGCGGCGCTGATACGCCATACGCGGCCCTGCATCAGGGCGCTGAATGTTGCAGGCGATTGTTGACTGAGCAGTTTTCCTTCATGCAGCATTATCACATCGTCACAGCGTTGCGCTTCATCCAGATAGGCAGTGCTCAACAGTACACTCATGCGCTGTTCTTTGACCAGCCGGTAGACGATATGCCAGAGTTCCCGGCGTGATACCGGGTCGACACCTGCGGTAGGTTCATCCAGCAACAATAATTCCGGTGAACTGACCAATGTGCACGCAAGTCCCAGTTTTTGCTTCATCCCGCCTGATAAACGGCCCGCAAGCCGTGCGGTGAAGGGCGCTAATCCGGTCATGTGCATTAATTCCGGATAGACGATTTTTCTTTTTTCCGCGGAAATGCCCTGCAGGTCGGCATAAAGATCAAGGTTTTCCTGCACACTGAGATCTTCGTACAACCCAAATCGCTGAGGCATGTAGCCGATGCGGGACTGAATATTCAGCGGATTGTCGTGCAGATTATCGCCAAGCACGACAATTTCACCGGTATCGGGTTGCAAAAGTCCAGCAACCAGTCGCATGAGGGTGGTTTTACCGGAACCGTCCGGACCGACCAGACCGGTTACCTTGCCGCGCTGGGTGCGCAAGCTCAGATTATTGAGTGCAAGGACAGGATGAATCCCATGAAATGATTTAACGACTTTATTTAATACAATAGCGTGAGCCGTCTGATCCGTCATTGCATCTGCGAACAGTCATGCGTGGCTGTTTCGACCTGTACTGCTTCACCATTCAACTCAACGGTTACGGGCATACCGAGACGCAACGTATTATCCGCGTTGCAGGCATACACCCAAAGCTGATAAACCAGTTGCGTGCGTAACGCAGGAGTTTCTACATTTTTGGGTGTAAATTCGGCGGTTGGCGAAATATAACCTACCCACCCCGGATAGCGCCTGTCGGGATAACTGTCGGTACGGATTTGCGCCTGCATGCCGGACATGACAAGCCCCAGTTCTGTTTCCGGGATGTATGTCCGTATCCAGACCGGCTCGCGTTTTGCCAGGGTGAAAACCGGTTTTGCCGGTGTGGCGATATCGCCGGGTTCCAATATGCGTGACCGGATGATGCCATCCACCGGCGAGAATAATCGCGTATCCTGCAAATCCTTGAGCGCATGCTTTAGTTGGGCTTCTGTTTGAGCAAGGCTGGCGTGTGCAGCAGCAATGACTTCATGACGCGGCCCTTCCTGTGTCAGCGACAACACCTCTGTTTCAGCTTTTAGGCGTGCCCTGGCAACGTCAAGCCGGCTGCGGGCGTCATCCAAGTTCTGCGGCGATAAAAAATTCTCCTGTACCAGCTCCTCTACCCGGCGGTAATGTTGTTCGGCATCCTTCAGGCTGGCTTTTGCCGCATCTACATCTGCTGTTGCTTTGAGTATCTCTTGGGGTCGGCTGCCATTTTTCAGTTCATTCAGTTGCTGCCGGGCATGTTCCATGCGCGCTTCCAGCTCCTGCACAATACTTTCGAATCGTGTCGGATCAAGCTTCCCGAGCAATTGACCTTGTTTTACCTGATCGCCTTCCTGCGCATCCAACTCAACAATGCGTTCTTGTACCATAAATGCAAGCTGGACTTCCCTCAAATCCACATTGCCGTACAAGGTCAGCGTATTGTCGTGCCCGCTGTGGTGTTGCCAGAACCGATAACTAAAAACAGCAATTCCAATAACAATGAAAACGATCAATAACAGAATAATATGTTTTTTACGGATTATCACAGATTATCGCCTTCGCTTCGATTTTTAATATAGTGTAACTGAATAAAGCGTGGTATTGCCATGCATCTTCTCGATGATTCTTTAATGATGTTATCACCTGATGTGCGACCGTCGGTGTTCATTTTCCGTAACCGGTAGGATATGAATGCATCCATCAAGGAATGGACGATTAAGTT
>JAGRFM010000171.1 GCA_020446045.1 Nitrosomonas sp. | reverse complement strand
CCCCAACGCTTATTCCAGAACCATTTCCATTGAAAACAGTGGTATCAGTGATTCCTGAAAAATTTGTCTTTCGGGTTACATCCGTATTCAGCCATGCATAAGCTATCCTTACTCCAAAAATACCAAAATTACCAACCCTTATCCCTGTCCCAACGCCAACAAATGGACCAGCTGAAACCAGGTCGTATTTGAAATCTATCGTTTGTTGCTGTGTGTTTAAATACGGAACAAAATCCGCCTTAGAGTTTCCACTTTTATATCCTGCAAAAATACCAAGGTCTACATCGTCTTTCCACTTATGTGGAATCAGAAAACCAGACAGTACAGCCCAATCGGTGCGTTTAAAATTCACTGCAGGTCCTAAATTTCTATTTGAGTTGTCCTCACCATTCCACGCAGATTCCACAACACCATCGCCATCACCCAAAGAAAACTCATAGTATCCATGGCCAAAAAAACCATTCTTCAATATACCAAAGAGACCTACCCTCAGTGATGGAAAATTCGCATCGAATACCTGATCTCCATCCACTTCATAATTATATGATCTCCACCCCAGTTTTATATCAGGAAAAATGCCATGTGAGTCCAAACGCTCCTGCAGAAAAATATTGTCCGATGCAATTGAATTTAAACTGACAAACAGAAAGGGAACTACACAAACAATACGGAACCAATCGATATTTTTGGTTTTTTTTCTATATAGTGTCGTCACAACCACTAGAGCTCGCTCGCAACATTTAAATAGTGTCAATGAATAACATATGCTCCAAACGGCTAAAAGGTGAATATGAGTTTGGCGTGTTTTTTCTCAACAAAATAGAAATCTCCGCTGATGTTTGTATAATATAATGGGATTTGAGTAGAGCCAGTCTGTTCTCCTATTGTTTGTCTAACTCTGTCAAATATTTGTTGCACTCGCAGACCATCGAGTTCTTTTACAGTCTCTGAAAACGCTTTGGCATATAATCCATTGTCTTTTGCAGTTTTTCCTGGCGATGTCGCATAGGCAACTAAAGTCTCCTCTGGCGGCAAAACTTCAGCGAGACCTTTTTTTTCTGGCTCAAACTTGTTGTCTCGACACGCATCGAGAATTATTATATCCACCCTTTTTCGTTTTTTCCGTGCGACAAGCAATACATTACCTAATGGGACAGCTTGACCTTCAATATCTTTTGGTTTAGTTATGTCAGCATCAATCGGTATTAGATAGTTTGCCGCCTTATACTGCATGCCATGTCCAGCGTAATAGAAAACCGCAGCATCAGCATCTTGGGCGACATCATTAAAATCCCCGATCACTCTTAACAATTCCTTACGCTTTAAATCAGTTTTATACGTGACATCAAATCCAGCGACCTCGAGGGCTGATTTAACCTCTTTTGCATCATCTGCAGCAATAACTAACTTATCATTTTTTTGATAGTCATTATTTCCAATGACGAGAGCCACTCTTTTTTCAGGAGCAGAGCAAGCAGACAGCATTTTCACTAAAAAAATAACTGGTAAAATGAAAAGGAGCTTTTGAAAGTCGATTAAATTTCTTTGCTGCTTAAAATTAAACATTACAACTCTCATAAAAGTTACGTCCAATCAAAAAGATAAATGATTAACAACTTATTTGGCAAAAGCCGACTTAACCGAAATGATGTAAAGTATTCCGCTTCTGAAAACCTCTTCACCGCTTTCAGCCAACATGTGCAAATAATTTTGTATGTTTAGTTTTATGGATTCGAACTCTTTTATACCAGAACCATCGATCTTGATTTGCTTTTTGTACTCATCGACTATTGGACCAATTACATTGGGATTGAACCCGGACAAGTCAACAAAAAATAGCCCTTCAGCATCAGAGATTTTATCGTGAGGATGAACCATCGAGATGAGGAAAGGCCCATCATGAGTAGTAAATATTTTTAGAAATTCATTTATTTTTTTGTCCCTGCCGGGATTTCCATTTAAACTAGACTGTAATGATTTATGAATGTCTTCCCGAATTTCCATTGAAAAGTCAAAGTCATATTGTCCAATAGCGGATGCATCGAATCTAAATTCAGGAATATGGGACGGGTACAGAAATAAATTAAAATATGCTTTTTCGTTCTCTCTCCTCGTTCCTTCCTCAAAAGCTGATGTGTCCGTAATACGCTTAAGGAGAGCTTCAAGACGTTTGCCCTGAGGAGTATCTTGGTTTTCCAATCTTAGACGCATTCCCATTAATACATACGTGTACATACCGTAACCATCAGGTGTAGGATCATTGTCCATTAGTGGTTGATAAGCATGTTGCAATTGGTTTCCGCCATTTCTTTCCTTCGTCTCTTCACTAGCTGTATCCTTTGGTTGAGGTATTGTCATGCAAGCGCTACAAAACAGGATAAATAGGATGGGAATTATACGGTGAAAGTGCGTTGACATAAACTCACCCTTTTCTATTGATTAGGTGTCGGATGGGTACGTGCTTTTCGATAGAAAAGCAGGCTAACCTCAACAACAATCGCAATTACAATTGCGATCAGCCACACCGTATATTCTAATTGCTCAAAAGAGATACCAGGAAACAATAATTTGAAAACAAAGTTTATAACAATTGCTGCAAATACAGTCAGTAGAATGAATCGCCAGAATATGGGATTTTTTAATAAACTACTCATAAGAGTATTGCCTCCTTGAATTGTGACAGTTAATTCTCATTCATAATCACCTTTTTTCTGATTTTGAGTCACATAGCAATATACCCAACGGCCGGCTAAAAACTGTTAGAGTCTGCCGCCTCCCAGGTTTAAGTTGACGGCCGTGCGAATTTCTGGAGTTTTAAACAGTACGGATGACATCACATATGCCTTAAAATGATCCAGCCCTTTCCTGTCGCAGCAATCCGTACCAAATACCTACTCCAATGCCGATATATTGCCTTCGATTCCGTGCCGGAATCGTTTGCATTTTTTAGTAAAACCATTAGAACCCAATATTGATTAGATCGCCATTCCGCGTTTCTTCGGAAAACCCACGGGCTCAGTTGCAATAAATTTTTTTAATAAAATTAGGGGAATATTGTTAAATATAGCTACTTCTTATTTTTTTTCAACTCGATTCGTTCCAATAATGGATTCATCTTCAAATCATATCTCCTTTCATTATGAGACATCAATCTATTAAAAACAAGTCATTAAATTTATTCATAATATTTGAGTGTTATGTATAACCTGCTATGATGTGTTAAAAATCAGGCACGTCACCACCTACATTTCCTTTTATTTTCTGGAATCAATAATGGATACACTCAAAATATTAGAAGACTTGCGCTGTCATATTCCAACAAATAACGCCAGCATTTTTGTCAAAGGCCACAGTCGCGTAGGAGATGGTGGTGAGGGAGTGTTTTACTGGCATCATTACTCTGAACAGCCAGACAATGATGGAACTGTAATAAAACCACATTATTGCAAATGCCAAACTGGCCGCTGGCATCGTCTGATCGATGGGCATATCAATGTTCAATGGTTTGGTGCACGGGGGGAAAGCACACAAAAAGACGTCAGCACACAGTTTAGGCAAGCTATTGAGGCGGCACAGAGTACCGACCTTCCCGTTTTTATTCCACCGGGCCGATCGCTGGAAGGCCGAAGCACATGGTACAAAGTTGAGGATATAGAGTTAACGAAAGGGATAACCATTAATTGTTCACGTGAAGCCATTATCTGTGGTGTACAGGAAACATCCACTATCTTCAGGGTTAACAGCGCACAATCCAATATCCATATAGTGGGAGGCCGATGGATAAAATGCAAAACTGTTTTAAAGCATCAAGTCGGCGAGCAAATATCGATCAACAATTCAACTTTCGCTGACATGCATATTGAAGGCGATGTTGGATTCGAGCTTGATGCCGCCGTGGGATGCAAATGGCATTTATGCCAGTTTAATCATGCACAAACAGCCGGCATTGTGTTCACAGGCGCGCATCAATCAAACCAAAACACCATAGAGAACTGCAAGTTTCAGCATGGAAACATCGGTATTAGTTTTCAAGCACATCAACCAGTGAGCCCCGCTGCAAATACCAACATCCGTGATTGCTGGTTCGAGGGCCTCACAGCTGAAGCCATAAAAGTGAACGGCAGTATCAAAGGCATTCATATTACTGGGTGTTATTTTGAAGACAATTCCAAGTCATCCGATATTCAAACAGGTTTTGCACTTACACCGGACTCGGGTAATTCGATCATTGGCGTCAGTGTTGAGAACTGCTTTTTTGCCATTTCTGCAAATGAAACTGCACGAATTTTGGTAACAGGACAAACAAGCTTGGTAACCCGTGATTGTAAGGTTTTTCTGCCAGGTGTTACATTGCTTGAGCCAGAGTGTAAAGATGAAGAAGAAAAACTTAAGAAGCTTAAGGATTTTCAATCACGGTATGCTACAAACAGAAACAATATTACAGTATTGATAGCCAATACCACCATCAACCCTCAACACTGGACAATAGCAGGATTTAACGACGATGACGTGTTCAAGGAGATGGAAATTGACAATTCTGAGGGCGAACTGTTCGTCGAACTCAATAAAGAACCCAGGGATAGAGTAAAGACCGTTGAACTGATTGCTGCAAAGCTTGGCATTTCACTTTCAAAAGTGACAGAAAAATGCTTTGTCCGCGCCGATGGCAAGAAAAGTGCTGCCGTTCATCTATGGAATAATTATTTGTCAAGCGGCGGTAATGTACCTTTATCCACTTATCTTGAACGGCTATACAAAACTAATGGACAACAGCCTGTTTCATACTCGGTGTTTGTTGGCAGTGGAAACGTTACAGGGGATGAAAAAGGCGAATGGCATTTTGAAGGGAGCGTTAGTCATGGGAACAGTTAATAGCTATACAATTCATACAAACATGGAAGTCACAGCAAGGAAACTCCCAAAACACACGGCGACAATGGACACGTGGACTGGTAAGGCCAACAGGTTTTGTGAATCCCGAACTGGATGCAAGTGAGGGTGAAGTTTTTCAATTGCGTGGAGATGAGTTATCCAGGATTGTCAATGGTTATCAAGGTCAAACCATTACCCTGATATTTGATTCCGGCGTTCAGATTCTCCATATGCACCCAGACCAAGGGAATATTCGTCTGGCAGGTGGCAAAGATTGGTCAAAGAAAACCAATGGCCCGGGGGATACATTGCGTTTAATTTGCAGCCATCTCAGTGGTAGCGAAGAGTGGCTAGAAGTCAGCCGAAGTCGTAACAGTAACGATATTTAACTTATTAAAACCTTTCATAGAGCGAAAACAATCCATCGCTCTCGTTTTCAAAGAATCTATGAATTGCTTTGGCAAACCTGGAATTAAAAAGGATATTAAACCTACTACAATTAAACCCAATCAGTAAAGAAGCAAATATTTAACATTCAACCATTTGTGTTTTATAAATGTTTTAATTAGACTTTCTAGTCGGCCCGCTGTATATGCTTGTTAGCGGAAATATCCTTGAGTGAACCAGATATGTACTTGTGAATAATACTAGACACCAGCGTTTGGTATGGGATACCTTCTTCATAAGCCTTTAGTTGAATGGCTCTCAGATCCCGGTTCGATATTCTGATATTTATCCGCTTGTCTTTGCGAACCGTATCTTTTGCTGCGGTGACAAGCTCTTTTCGGCGTTTCTTAGTGAGAATCGATTCATATTCACCTGCTTCCACAGCCTCCAAAAGCTGAGACTCATCTTTACATAGTTTCATTTTTTTCATCCGGTTTCTCCGAAATAATGCTTTGTAAATTTTCTACTTGGAATGATGGTTTTGAGGAAAATCTCGGTTTCATTTTCAACATAGGGAACCAAATAAGCATAACGTTCAATTGCAACTACAAAGATCCGTTGATGGGAATAGTCCTGCACATTTGGGTGAGCCATTTCGTCAAGAAGGCCGCCATTTTCAATATTGAAGACAATTTCCTCGAACGATATGCCTCTCTCACTGATTAATAACTCGTTTTTCTCCGCATTCCAATTGTAGATCTTCATTAAACAGAGGATAACATGGGCGTGTGCATTTTGTCGTCATCCATTTTTTTATGAAAACAACCGGGAATCATAAAAAATACGTCCGTCCATTATCCAGATTATTCCCTGGTCTCAGACTTGCTCCGGAAACAGTTTCCAGTTTAATGGGCTTAATGTCCTGACCTTGATGCGAAAGCGATTCCCGAAACGCATCTTCTATGATTTGTTTTAAGGTGCATCCTTGTTGTGCAGCCAGAAACTTGGCCTATTTTAATAGGTCACCAATATGTGGTGCGCATCGTTAAATCCTTAAAAACAGGAACCAAAATTGAAGAATACCGATAGCGTGCATAAATATGTCAAATAATAAAAGGTGCTACCCCCTTTACTCGATAGCTTTACTCAATAGCGACTTTTCGGGCAAGCACTAATATTAAGAATTTCCGAAATAAGTAACTAACCAGATTCAGTTATAATTTTCAACGAGAAGTTCGAAGCATAACTAAATCTTCAATCGTATGGCGCTCAGCCCACCGAATTAACTTGACAATTTCAGACTCACTTGTCCAGAATAGGCCATAGTTTGTTACGCCGGCTTCAGAAGTAATATTCAACTCATCAAATCTCTCTTCAATAAGATGACCAGGTGAACTATATACTCTTCTTTCTCTCAAGTGGTGAGGGTCAATCACCATGACTTCACCGGGACCTACCACCTCATCCGAAACAATAATAGTTCTAAGAAGTGACGGCATCCACTGATCCCAGATATTACGTTCCATTGCGTCTTCCATATCATCGCCTTCTTTTAATTGAGGTGGATTATTTAACCGCGAGCGAGACCACCACTGGTCGATATTTCCTTGTAAAACACTTGGTTCTACATCTATCTTCCATCCTATCATCTGTGATGGCTCATTTTCAACTTGGCCTAGTAAGCCCCTAATGCGTATAACATCACTTAACATGCTTGTAAAGTTGGAATCAACAGCATTTTCTATGATATTCTGATAATTCTGTGGTTCTTGACCTGCAGAAGCTCCTTGGGGAGCAACCGCAGCCTGCCATACATCAATTCCTTCACCAACTGATATCTGAATAGCATCTTCGATAGCACCTCGTAATGTAGCTTGCATACGACTCAATTCTTGCTGCCCATGTGAAATAAACTCACCGAACCCACCTAAAGCCCCTCCAATAGACGCTGTAAACAATCCAAATGCAGCCGATTCCATTAAAGCATCGAATCTCGCTTGCTTTGAAACAGCATCACTATGTTTTTTATACGCAGACGCATAAGCCGATCCAACATTCCTTGCCGCTGTGATCCAATCAGATTTTTGCTTTCGTAGAGTCATATCAAAATTTATAAGTATGCTGTTAATACTTGTCTGCCTCTGCACCAGAGCGAGCTGGCTTTCCAGACTTTGCACTCTGTTACGTAAACGACGCATTTCACGTCTTGCTGTGCGAGAGTCCTGTCGTTGAATAATGTTGAAGTCGATAGGCTGAGACTTTGAGCTAGTCTGCTGTATGACAATATCAATGGGGCCAGGCTCGATTGAATTTGACTTTGCGTACACAGCCGCCCCCATCACATCCGCCTCTTGCTCCAACCCGGCATCATCATTAATATTCGCCCCCTTCATTTGCATGGTCGGCCTCACCCGCCCTTGTTTTTGCTGCACCACATGCCAGGCTTCATGGGGGAGGTGTTTTTCCTGGCCGGGGGCAACGTGGATTTCGGTGCCTTGGGTATACGCCACTGCATTGAGCTGCGCGGGTTTGTTTGAGTTGTAATGGACTTTGACATCGTCCATCGCATAGCCGGATAGGCGCTCGACACCGTTTTTTAGTGCATCGGGTAATCCGGTGTTATTGGGTTTCTTTTGTACAGGTTGAGGCTTTTCTTGTCGGGATGCTTCTTCGTTTTGCAGCATGCGCTGCACGGCGTGGTTTCCTATTGAACTTTGTAACTGTAGCAGAGAATGCGTATCAGTGGCTTTACTTGAAGGCGTGTTGCGCGCGAATTCAGGGCTTCTTAGGAAACCCGTTTCCTGAGTTGGTTTTTGTTTTGGAGCAAGGGTACGCATATCCACCTCCTCATATCATTTTCCCGTTGAGATTATCTCACGCCGGACGAAGGAAAGTTACCATACAGCAATTAGCATGGATAACCAAACATTACTTAAAACTAGTGTGTATCAGAAAATTGATTCACTGGAATGTAATGGTTCAATCCTGATTTTCAGCATCCGAAGATTCTTTCTCCAACATTTCCGTCAACACCTGAATCGCACCACTTAACCGCAGCAACGTTTCATGCAACTGTGCTTCCTGTTGCTGCAGTTCGCGCAACCGCGCCTGGCCTTTTTCGAATTCATTCTTCAATTCGTCAAGCCGATGTTGTAATTGTTCTTGCATAAGTTATTTTTTTTGAATTATTGCTGTGAGTTTATCAATTTCATTTTTCATTTCCTTAATTGCTTCAATCAATACGGGTATGACTGAGCTATAAGAAATACCTAAGTATCCTTTCGCGTCTTGGGACACGACTTCAGGTAATATTTTGTCAACTTCTTGAGCGATCAAACCAATATTTTTTTTCTTGTTAAGGTCTGATTTAGTTTCCTTCCAATGGAACATTACACCACTCAATTGTATTAATTTATCAAGTGCATTTTCTATTTTCTCAATGTCTTTTTTATATCTGACATCAGACCCTTCCGTCAGTTTTTTACAATCAACATCACCAATTACCTTTAAACTCCCTCCGATATGAGTTAACCCTTTATATTTCTGCAAATATAAAGTACCTACCGAAGTGGCATTGGCTTTTACCATAATTTCATTTTGATCAAGAGCCAAATGCTCGCCACTTGTATTACCCAAAATGAGCAATCCGCTTCCTTTAGTACTAACTCTGGCATCACTTTTACCAGATATATGTAAGCTATCGGTTACTGCAAGTTTTCCGTTAACTTCCAATCTATCCCATACTGAAACCCGGCGCTCAAAACCAGCAGACTTATTGCCAACAATCATCAGGGTTTTAAATTTTTTTGTATCATTAGAAATTTCTGCTTTGTTTTGTGCTGTATCAGGAGATCCGGTCCAAGCAGAGCTAAATAGAAGGGGGTTAAAACCAAAACCAACTGTCACATTTCTTCCCAACTGAGTATTACCTTTTAGGAGGGCATCACCATCGGCTTGTAGTTTGTTACATTCTACTTTGGCATATGTTTTTAAATCCCCTCCAATTTCAGTTAGACCTCCATTCTCCTGCAAATACAAAGTACCTGCCGAAGTAGCACTGGCTTTTGCCATAATGTTCTCGTCATCAAAAACCAGATGTTTGTTAGTCGGGCCACCAATATTGAGCAGTCCGTCACCACCTTTATTGGCCTCATTTACACCAGAAATATACAGTGCTCCATTTACTTCCAATCTATCCCATACTGAAACCCGGCGCTCAAAACCAGCAGACTTATTGCCAACAATCATCAGGGTTTTGTATTTTCTTGTATCATTAGAAATTTCCGCCTTATTTTGTGCTGTATCAGGAGATCCGGTCCAAGCAGAGCTAAATAGAAGTGGATTTGAACCAGCGCTTACACTTCCTGCCAACACAGTATCACCATTGAGGTGGGTATCACCATTGACGTGTAATTTGGCTTTTGGATACTTGGCCCCAATACCAACATTCCCTTTAACCTCTAAATCTCCCCCAAAATAGGTCTTTCCACCTTCATTTTGTAGCAAAAGCGTACCCACCGACGTTCCATTAGCTTTCGACATGATGCCTTTTCTATCGAATGCCAGATGTGAGCTGCCTTCACTCCCCACTAGTAACACCCCGCTGCCTCTCTTCCCAGCATGCACCAAGCTACCGCTTGTGAAAACAGCGCCTTTCACGCTATTGGCCCTCAACGACTCCACATCCAAGGTAACATTACCCTTTGTAGAAGTAGTACCTTCTGAAATAGTAAGTGGAGACGAACCTGATGCAAAGCTACCAATATAAACTGTTCCCCCATCCGGCTGAATACGCAATTCAGCTTTCTTAATGCGAGCATCATCCAGGGCAGCAATCTTCCGGCCATCAATCTTCAACTGGGAGCTCCCAGTTTCACCAAAAACTGCTGCCTGATTGTGAAAAAGAGTTTTTGCATACTCACGTGCTGAGAAGCCAGCGTCAATGTAACTGATATCACCGTTTTGATCTAGATAGATTTCGGCAACTTTAATCGTATGCTTATGATCACCTCTATCACCGGGTTTTACTGCTATTACTCCCGGCGATTCCAACCAGCGCGTATACCCAGAAAAAAAATTTTTTTCGTTTTCTTTTTCCTTATCCTCTGCACCTTTTCTGTGTTCATCTCCCTCTTCAGCGTACCTGAGCAATACTAAAATTTTATCATTTGGTAAAAACCCTGAGAGCTCGTGAGTAATAGGCTGCAAGATTACGATTTCCTTGCCGTCATAATCCACGCCGACACCGGCGCCAATTTCAATGGTTTTATCCGTATCCGGTTTTTTCGTGACCCGAAAACCGTCATCCAATATTCCGGCACTATAACGGATACGGTTAGCCAAGTGACGCATGCCAATGTGATAGTTTTGCTCAGCCTGGAAATCACCAGCTTCGAGGAATTGCCCGGTAAAATAATTTAACCGCTGTATCTTATTGTCATTTTCATGATCGGCCATTGTCTTTCCCCTCCTGTTTTATTTCCATTTGGCAATACCCAGCCGGGTGTTAATACCCACTGTCACATTAAATGGTGTTTTCTCAGCCTGGCTGCCTATACGCAGTGTCACCAGTTGCGGTATAAGCTTGTAATAGGTATGTGTGGGTTTTTCCGCCTGTATTACGGAATGCGCAATCTGTTCTCTTCTGTGATACGCTTTGGCTTCCTCGCTTGTCTTGATTTTATTGAAGTCCATATACACTTCAAAATAATGCGGTTTTCCCTCAATCTGGTCTTCAATTCGAAATGTTGTATCACCTGTAAAAATGCGCAGCAATTTCTCCATGTTTTTCTTTGTGCCACGAAGCCGATAAAGCTGCACGGCCTGAGCGGTCAGAGTTTTACGAGTTTCCTCATCAACATCAAGACGCAGTGATAAGGCAACCCATTGACCGAGCCACAGAAGAAAACCAGATGGCAAGCCTTCAGTTTCCGGATCAAAATAAGTCGCCAGCCGATCAATGATCTTTTCCAGCCCTTGAAACTGCACTGATTCATCACCATTCTGATCTGCGTCTAATGTGCTGCCCAGTAAAATTTGTTCAAAGGCAAGTAAAAAATCGCGTGTTCCGGCATCATTCTGAAAAACCTGGGGCAGGTATTGGATTAATTCACCTTGTGCTTTGTTGCCGTCCATATCTGTTTAATCGAATTGTTCTGTTTCACTACGTTTAAAGCTTAAATCACTTTGCTCCCGGGAAAAATCAACCAATTCATCTTCTTCCAGTTGAAGTCCCAAAAATTCTTTTGCATTTGCATTTGGAATAGCGCGATCCTCGTCATTTTGCCCATCGACGACAAAAACCTCTTTATCATTATTAGACCGTTCGATGTAATCCACACCGTCTATATTATCCAGTAATGCATACAAATCTGAAACATACACAGGATGGCCAAAAGGCCAGCCGGTTCCAGCATTCCCCCCTGTTAATCTATCAAAATAATGAGAGAGGGTTTCAAGTATAACCGGTTTCATTTCTTCTTCTTTTCGATCGGAAAAAATGTGCACTGTCACTCGAATACCGATTTTGAGGAATTTTGCAGGCACCACATGTAACCGGGTCGCGAGCAAGCTCCTTTCTTGCAGATAAACTTTTATCTTTTGTTTCGTAGTATTATCCGGGGCAGGTATGACAATAACACTGACATGCGAATTTGCTTCCTTGTCTACAGCATTTTCCTTTCCCGACTCAAGATTTCGTTGTGGCAAACAATGCGCACGGGCTACGGCAACATCAGGCGTCTTCATAGCAAGCCGCTCAAAATCAACAGGCGTAACCGCGCGCTCCTCAGTACGTAACTGTTTTATTGCACGCCGTATTTCAGAATCAATCGGAACGTTTTCATCAGGCTCCTCACCCAGCAGCAATTTTACAAAAACACGTTTGTTGTCTTCGCTGATACGATTAACCCGGTACATGAGCATTTCAGCGATAAACGCAAACAACTCGACGAAAGTGATACCGGGATCGGATGGATTATGATCCGTCCATGACAGCGCATGGGCCGGTATCAATCGTTTGCCTTCTTCGACTAGTTCCTTAAAACGCCGGTCATCCAGATTCGGTAGTTCGATGGGCATCAGGGCACCTCGTTACCATTAAAATAAGGTGTAATTTCATGTTCACCGGAACAAACCAGGAAACGATAGGTTTGTTCGATCTGCGTTGTTAAATCATCCCTTGAGTCAGTACTAAATTCAATTTTCAGTTTTTTTGTATATTTAATGCCGGATATCGACTTAACTAAACGGTAAATATCTGATTTATTAGGTTTCCTCCCAAACGGCCAGCCATTGCCATCACGGCCTGTCAAGGGATGCAAGAACGCTGCCAACTTTTCTTCAAGTTGACGCTTAATCGTTGTTGCCAGACGTAATGATTCAAGCTCAATATCGATTATGATCTTAACAGTCAGATAGAGTGGACCAACCACTACAAGCGATGACGTTGCAGGCTTCTTGTTGTGCAGATAATTTTCTACCTGCTGCATCAATATCTGACTGGGTAACGGTTTAAGTGCGTCTGAGTGTGGCACAATGATCAGGCTGACTTTACCCGCACCATCGAATTTATCATCTTCAACGATTTTAGAATGATCAATGACGCCATAAGGTTCGCTAGACAAATCCAGTAAAGGCACGCATAATGCTCTCGCTACCTCGGTTGAAGCCAATTGCGCCAAATCTTCATAATCGGCGTAGGTAACCGCACGGCCGCGATGCCGCAGGGCTTTTGGCGCACGATCCAATACGGCATCATAGGTTTCGGCTTCCGCTCCTCCAGTTGCTGCAACCAAATTGACAACCTTATCGATGCCTTTTGCACCTGCGACCAGTGTTTTCATTGAATCTGCCGGCACATTCCCAATCTGTCCTCCGCCAGCGCGATAAGTCTTCATGCGCAGATTACGGGTACCCGGCGGCGGAATCATGCCATTCTGACCATCGCCAAAACGCACTTCACCTGTCGTGTGGTTCAATACAAAATGCCGGTCAGTCGCCTTTGAGCCATAAAAGTCGCTGACTTCTTCCCAGTAAATCCATTCGGTTTGTACAGCTTGTCCACTTGAAGCATCGATGCGTGTAATCGGGCGTTCCATTACTTGCAGTTTTACCCCGTCCAGCACGGGTTTTCTAGCCGTAAAATAATTCTGGCCGGGACCGCCATTACTGGAAGCGAGCACTTCATCGCGTATCGTTACAGCCTGTTCGGTATTGACGGTATTGACTGCCACCCATTGTAAAACGGGGGACGGGTCATAGATTTTTTCTTTTGCTGGTAATTCGATACTGATTTTAATCCTGTTAACAAAACCTTCCGGCACTAAAAATGTCACTGCTCCTGTTTGGGTCAACGATTGCGTTTCATCTTCAACCAGAAGATCTTCCCAAACTTTAACATTGGATTGTGTTTCGTCTTCAACCTGAAGATCATCCCAATCTTCATCATTGATTAATGCATATTTCCATTTCAAGGGATGGACTGGTTTCTCTTTTAGATTGTTTTCTTTAGGATCATAAACAGGATTATCAATATAAAAAAACAGTGTAACGGGCTGACCGATTGGTGACTTTTTTTTATTGGGTGAAACTAAAGTAATAATGTACTTGGTATTTTGTTCGTCGAAAATACTTTTAGCCAGTTGTGTGGCATTGTCGAACTCCTCATCAAAAATTGTCTTTTCTCTTGTCAATTCAGTTTGTTTAACAAACTGACTGAGCATAAGCACTGACACCCAGAGATCACGCGTCGTTTCAAAAATTACAGGTTCAGAGGCACCGTCTGCCGGTTCCGCCTGGATGCGTGTGCCCGACGGGATATTGATCCCATCTTCAAGTTTCGCATGCGGTAAAAAGGTTACGGGAACCTCTGCCGGTCTTGGCGGAACAAGCGAATTACCCAGCAAATCCAGGAAAGCCAGAAAGTTCTTTTCAGGCGCACGGTTAATACGATCGACTACCAATCCGCAATAATGTGCAAAGATATGTGTAAGCGCTTTGCCGACTTCACCCCCATCTTCTCCCCATTGGTCTTTTAAATGCTGCCTTAGCAAGGATTGCGTTAGCTCAGCAATATCTGAAGAGGTATAAGGTGCTATCAGAGGCGCTTTCTTTTGCATTAAGTGCCCCCTTGCTCAAGGTAGAAGGGATAGACCAGGTTATTAAATGACAGCGTGCTTTTCACGCGGTACTGGATATCGACTTGAAGCTCGCCCTGCTCCTCCGCTGTTGTAACCAGGACATTTAATACGTCAATTCGCGGTTCAAAACGAATTAAAATATCTTTGATCCGATATTGTAAGAAAGCGGTTAAAGCGGGATTCATCGGTTCAAAAGCCAGCGTTTCCATACCACCGCCAAAATCCTGGCGCATAACCCGTTCACCTTGCATGGTTCTCAGAATCAACTGTATTGACTGTTTCACCTGGTCTTCATAGGCATTCATGGCCAGTTTGCCATTTTCAAAGCGTAGTGGGAAGGCCACACCGCGCCCGAGAATTTCATCATCAGTTTTAACACCATTAGTCATTGATACACCTCTTTGGAATCTATGCCATTTCCAGGATCACCATTTTTCTGTCTTCATGGGATTTTGTGTCACTTTCCTCATCTGCATCACTGACTCGATCTGCCGTTACAATCAAAATCAGTTGATATCCACCAATTGCATCTTTTAAAAGTTTGGGATCAAAACGGTAGCTAACAGTCCGCGGTTGACCTTCTTCAAAAAATGCAAATGCCATTTTATTACTATCAAAACTCGGCCGGTCAATTGGTTCACCAACTGGAACCAGTCTCCAGCGATAACACAAACAACGGTAATGTTCATTTAACCAAGCTACAGGCGCTTCTGCTCTCAGCGTAAAACCTGATCGGGGCAGAATACTACCTTCCTTGGGGCTGATTATTTTGGCCTTGAGAATATGAATGATGCAAGGATGCTCTCCTTGTGCACCACCCGTAACACCCCCATGCTTTATTTTTTTTAAATCTTTTTTCGATTCACCCGGTTGGTCGCTGGCGGCAAGCGTAATAATGTGGCTGCCAAAACCTAAGGTATGCCTATATGGCGTCTCAATATTTGTCAACGCCTCTTTATGCATTGAGTAGAACAAGACTTTCTTTCCATCCGAACTTAGCCCCGAAAAGCTGCTGGAGTACCAACGGTAATATAAAGCGGTATTTTCCAGTTCAGGCGGCATCTCAACTTTCCCATTAAACACTATACCTTTTCTCCAGTTGGGAAATGATTGATCTTCAGGTTGCGTAATAGTCAGAATTATTTTTGACATCTTTTTTTATGTAGAGTCATTATTGGCCACTCTCTTTATCAAATACCACATTGCCACCATTAGGAAGGGTAATTGCGTTGTCATTCTGTACATTGATCGCAACACCATTTATCAGTACGCCGGTATTTTGCGTACTGGGCAGCATCATGCCTGGCCAAGTGCCTCCTGGTATTTTGCCGCCCTGAATACAAACGCCTAATGCAACCACTGGTTTATCTTCACCATTAACTTTAACTGTCAGTGTTGAATTAAACGAATTAATCACTTTAACATCAGCCACATCATCAATTGGTGAGGTAGGCGGTTGAATTACCGGAATGCCTGTCCCTTGTACTTTACCATCAGGGTTTACTACCAACACGTCATTCGCTTCTACCTTTACCTTCCCGCCATCCGCAGCAAGTTTGAGAACGCCAAATAACTTTAACTTCCCCTTAAATGTCAGATCTGTCATTTTCTTGTCCGGTAATTGTGTTTCCTTCGATATGCGTTTTGGAAACCGTGCCAATATCAAGCGTGCCGGTTATATGCGTGTTTCCTTCTAACGTAATAGTATCTGCTGTAATCGTAATCTCTCCTGGGTCAGATTTTATGGTAATTTTTCTTCCATGCGGCGTTTGTATCTCGATCGTTTCTTCACCGTCCGTATCCACAAAACTGATCTGATTACCGCTTCGGGTTTTGATCAGTTTTAAATCGTTTTCTCCATTATCGTTATAATCCGGCGGCTTATCCTGAGCACTCCATATACTGCCGATTATGACCGGGTCGCCGTTAACAGAACCGTTGACAAAAGCCACCAGCACCTGGTCATCTACTTCCGGCAGAAATAAAGTACCACGCTCATTACCGGCCATTAATGTAGACACACGCGCAAAATAGGAATCCACATTTCCGGAAACACCTTCCAGTGTGATTTCTATGCGGCCTTCGGCATCTAGTTTATTATTTTTGACAACCCCCAGATAAACCCCTGGCATTTCTGACACATTCATAGATGTTGCCTTATGCTGAAAGATGTTCGGTAGCCCGATTGGTCGATCATATGTTGCGCTTTCTCGACTACATATTCACCCGAAAATCGCCCCATATTTTCCAGATCTACGATGCTGCCTGGACGAATATCCGGATTTCCGATAGCGCTACCCTCGGCAGTCAATAAAGCCCGGCGTTGCTCTGCCATTTCCGCATCAGCCATGGCTTGCGCTTCTGCAATTGTCCGTACTTTGCCATCGGCATAAATTATCCGTTCGGACGATGCGCCAGCCAAACCACTGATTTGCATTTGTCCGGTCGGCACCAGCCTGGACACAAACGCCCTCGAATGGTTGCTTTTTGCGCGAGCCGAGAAGGCTTTCTTTTGTGCGGCGTCCCAGCCACGCACTTCTATCGTATCAACTTGCCCGGAAGTACTCAGCCGCGCTGACAATGAAGTCAGATTTTTACCACGTGTTAAAACCACCTTGGACTCTACGGGATTCTTTTTAAAAAACAGTGTGTCTCCCTCTACCCAGAAAAAAAATCCATTCATGCGCGCCAGATATTCCAGCAACTCGAGATTATTTTCCTGGTTTTGTATTTGATCACCCTGGCGCGGTTCTATATGATCCACTGTGGCATTCAAGTGCAGGCTTTTGGCTACTTTACGGACGATATCCCTATCAGTTTGCTTTTCCTCGAATTTCTCAAAAACACTGCCTCGTGTGGCCGCGTGTAATCTATCAAACCCTTCGACAGTCAGAATGAATCCTCCACTTTCATCCAGTTCAAAACCGATAGCGACAATCTCGCCTTTTATCAACGATTGCATTGCCTGTGCATAGCCCATGAAAATTTCTATCTGTCTGCCTTCTGCGAGCAGTTCCTGCATTTCATTACTCGATCCGAAATTTGAATCATTGACCTGCAATGAAAAAGAAGCGGGTTTATTTGTGTATTGATCGACACTTACACGGGTCACGGTTTTGAGAAATAATTCATTCATTGAAATATTCTCAATATTTATACCAAAAGCAGGGGTATAAATATCCTGGTTCATAACATCAGAATTCTGTGTCAGATTCATTTCAATCTTGGTATTTTTAAACGTACACCCGCAATTATCTTACGCGGGTTGTCTATATTGTTAGCCAACGCAATTTCACGCCATTGACTCGCATCATTCAGTTGGCTAGCAGCAATTCCCTGCAGGGTATCCCCATCTTTAACGATGTAACTTGTTGTCTGTTCGGCAAGCTCAATTGAAATAGGCGTCTTCATAAAATATTCATACTGTTTTGTATTGCATCATTACCTTTAAACTCAGCCGTGAGACGAGCTCTCAACGGCATTCCCAGTGCATTGAAATATTCAAAGTGTTGCTTGATACTGGTTAAGACACATGGGAAAGCAAGTGACCCCCAGAGTAATAATAAACGCGGTGGCGCATTTGTACGAGAATCCGGTTCAGCAAGATTGGCCAAAAGGTTGGTGCGCAGTCTAACGTCAATTCCACTATCCGTTGTATCAAAAAAAAATTCCATTGATAAAGATTGCACGCCTCCGCCTACATACTGTAATACGGGGGAAGACAAGCCGGGCACTTTTAATTCAGCATACTGGTTAGTCTTCGATAATTCATAATCTGGGGGGTTAAACAAAACCGGAATCGGTACAGGCACACGCGCATCAAGGTTTACAATGACTGCTTTTGCAAGTGCCATTAATAAAACCCTCCCCTCCGTTCGCGTTCAAATCGCTTACGATGTTCCAGAACCCGTGCAACCTGATCAGCAACATTTGTAATTTCATCCCGGTTAAGTTGAATCGGTTTATGTTGATTCTGTTGCGGCAAAATGTTTCCCGGTTTAACGTATCCTGCCGTTGGATGCAATGCCATTTTACTCGCATTCTGCATATCTGCCTGACTGCCTGACTGCAGATCTAATTTACCCTTAGTCATGTTGGTTTTTTCTGGTGTTATGGCATAGACAAAGTCTGGATTTTCATTCTGCTGATTATAGAATTTCATGTCCAAATTCCTGGTATAACGTTGATGCAGCTGATCAGAAGAAATCTCTTTGTGTGAGCCGGGATGTATAGCAAGGTTAATTGAACGTTTTTTTACAACAGGATAAAAGAATTTTTCTTGTAATAAATAAGAAGTGTGAGAAAAACCTGTACGGCTATCTTCTGTTACATTACTGACGGGCGATGCGGTATTTTCGATATTTTTATTCTCATTCTGTCGATTATAAATTTTCATGGCCAAACGCTCTGTATCACGTTGACGCAGTTGAACAGGAGAAATTTTCCTGTGAAAGGAATGATCGGTTAACAGGACATTCTTTTGCATTAAATTGTTGATAAAACGGCTTGTATGCATCGATATATTTACAATCCCCGGAATTATCGAATCAGATAATTTTGTAGCTTGTAAATTACTTTTATTGCCTTTAACGAGACTACTCTCTTTTACTCTCTGGACTTCAAAATTTATCGCACCCCCATTAAAAAAAACCTGATGTTTATGCTGCCGCATAACAGTGGAAAAATTCCGATTAGAAATAAAGGGGCTTGTTCGAAGCAATGCGAGCTGTAACGGCAGGAGATGCGTACTTATTCTGACGTATTGCATGGCTTTTTCGGACTTATAATCCGTTAACCATACAGGCAGCAACGAAAGCTTAGATGAGCAAAAATATTTCCGTCGCTGTAATGTTTCTATCAAATAATTCCGGCTTTCTAAACACAACGTTTTCCAATTTAGCCTGTGACGCAAAGCAGCAGGCCACTGTAAATCTGCTGTTTCATGAGAAAGAAGTGTTGTTTTCATATTTTCCAGTTTTAGCCTGATAACATATTTAAAACAAACAAATGAATCTTCATTCAGATTCCATTGACTTCATGATCGATTGATTGATTTTAGAGATTTCGCCAGCCCAACGTCGGCGATCGGCATGCTCTAAATTCAATAACTGTTCCGGCGCCCAATGAAAGTGATATGCAATATAGGCTACCTCCTCGTACAGCCGGTCAAGGGGGTAGCCTATAACCCCCCCATTAATTCGGGCTCCACATCAAAACTGTGTTTGCACTGCGGGCATGAAACGGATATTTCGCGCTTTTGTACGCTGTTGATACGATTATAAAAGTCCTGCAAATACGCCAGATCTGCCGCAAATAGGCCTTCAATCACTTTGGGATTGATGGCATCCAGCGTACCCAGGCGGGTAATCACGCGAGACAGCAAAATAACCACCAGATAAGCAGGATTTTGCTGAACTCGCGGATCTTTTAGTGGCAGTATCTCATCGGCCGCTGTTGCCAGACGAATCGTTCCCTCACGATGAACCATGCCTTCTTTATCGATATACCCTTTCGGTAAAACAAACTCAAACTCGGTAGCAAACTCGTTCACGCTCTCACCATCCGCTCACAGCTTATCGTCAGGGTATCAATTGCGATCTCACTACCTTTCGCACTGAGTTCAGGTCCGTTGTATTTACTGGGCCATGCGTCAAAAAAATTCCAGCGGACTTTTTCTTCACCGAGATCGTCTTGCAGAATGATCGACCCGCTTTTTCGCTGAATATTGCCCTTGATCGATTCTGCATGCCAGTCATACAATTCACGCGTATCCGTTACACCCCACTTCAAGGTAATATCCGGGTAACTCGTTTTTCCAGGCAGTTTTCGTACAGATGAAGCATCACCGCCTTCGCGGTATTCAACAACCTCAATATCAGAACCAAAGCCACTGCAATCTGAAAAACCCGCTTGGGTTATGCCATCAATTTCTATAAGAAACCTAAAATTTTTATATGGATCCACTCGTCCAGCCATGGGAAACTCTCCATTCAATGATTTGTGTATTAATGATTATCCACCAGACGTCTGCTGAATGCGGAAAATCACAAATTCCGCCGGTTTAACAATAGCAACTCCAATCTCAGTGACCACTCGTCCTGCTTCGCGCACTTCGGGTGGATTAGTTTCTGCATCACATTTGACAAAGAAAGCCTGATCCGGTGTAACTCCAAACAATGCGCCAGAACGCCATTCATTCAATAAGAAACCACCCACCGTTCGTTTTATGCGTTCCCAGAGTGCGGGAGAATTCGGCTCAAAAACAACAAACTGGGTACCTTGATCGATAGACTCTCTCAGATAATTAAAATAGCGGCGGGTGCTAATATACCGGTATTCGCCGTTAGCATCTCCACCGACGGTTCTTGCACCCCAAACCCGGATAGCACCGATTAATGGTCTAATAACGTTTACGCCTTCACGATTAAGAGATTCCTGATCGGCTTTGCTAAGTGAATATTTCAATCCTATAACGCCGCGTAATGCTTCATTTGCTGGCGCCTTGAATACTCCCCGGGTTGCATCAGTACGTGCATAAACGCCAGCGACATGACCGCTCGGCGGCACAAAAAGGCGTCCATCGTTTTTTTCGATCAAACTGGTTGCTGGATCAGAAACTTCCAGCCAAGGGAAATAAAATGCGCTATAAGTAGAATTTCGTGGTCTTTCTGGTATGCTTTGAAGCTTTGTATGGTCGTCGACCTTCTCTTTCGAATCCAGAATTGCCACACGGTCTTGCAGATTTTCACAATGCGAGATTAACTTGTCATAAATCTTATCGCCATCCATACCAGGTGCAGCTACCATGCTTATCTCGTCAATTGCCGAAAATTTTTTCAACGCTTTGTCTAACTCTGCGTCACTAGCACTAGCAATACCAATTACATAGCAACCTGTTCCACCGTTATCAAAAAAACCATAAACGGCATGTGCGAGTTGTTGTCGATTTTTATCGAGAGTGATGGAGTCAACACTATCAATTATAGTTGTTATGGTGACCTTATCTGCTGTTATTCCTTTATCTACTTCGACCTTGAAGTTTCCATTTTCGTCTGTTTCACCGAGTGTCGTTTTATCTTCCGATGCGTCATCTTTTTTCCATCTCGCAGTAATAGAAAAGTTTGGGTCAGCAATTCCTGTGACATAGGTTTTTTCTTCAGTGCCACTGCCTTCTGTAATAATTTCTTTGCTGGCTTTAGCATTACTGCCAACCAAATCACCAAACAGCCTGGTAAAACCTGCCCAGGAAGTTATTTTATAGGCTTTCCCTAGTTCTGCGGGAAGGTGATATTCCGTCCATCCAAACGAATTCTCATGCTGCACTGGCAGTTTTATTGAATTTTGATTTTTTTCTACTGTTATAACTCCTATAAATCCAGGAGTGCTGGTGCCAACCCCGGCAATAGGTTTTGAAAGCGGTGGTACTTCTTCAACATAAACTCCAGGTGATAAATATTGTCCCATCATATTCTCCTATATTTAGGTTGATGAACGTTTAAGTTTGATATCGAAGGCCGTTGATGAAGTACCCGGTACCTTGGATACTGTATGGGTAATTGCCGCATATCCTGATTTTACGGCACGCACTGTATATTTACCCTCTTTCAAGCGGCCAAAGCGATAACGACCTGATTCATCTGTTAATGCAAGTTGACCTGTTTCAGTTATTGTCAATTCAACATTTTCAAGCTCGGCACCAGTATCCGTGTCTGCAACAATACCAGCGATTTCATATCCGGTCACAGTTTCTGATGAATTTTTATAATCGTTTGAATCTACCCTTTTTTCTCCAACTGTCACTTTCTTCGAGCTGACCAGATATTGTTCAACGGGTTTAATATCCTGATCCAGTGCAATTGTAGCGGTTATAGTTACTGAAGGTTTTAATTTGCCTCCCAGTGCGCTCCAAAATTCTGCTGGGTTACGCATCAAATCCGTCTGAGCGGTTTTTAAAGATATGGGATATTGTGTTTGTTTCACTTCACCTTGCAGATATTTGCCTTCTATGATTGGTGTGCGTGCGAATACCCTAAGCGCTTCACTGAGTAATTCTTGTTCGCTCAAAATGGCCTGTTCACCAAGTGAGCTCGAATCAACCCAGGCTGTTACCTGGTATGAACAGTCGAGACGAAGCGGCGGTTTACGAATCGTGGCTATCCCATTCAAACGTTCAACAGTTTGCTCATTGTTGCGCAACTCTGGATTTTCACGAATATCGTAAAGAAAAAGGTTAATTGTCGCCGTCCCAGGCTTAAATGGTTCCGTCGGGCGCTCGAACGTAACATTTGCATTACGCACGATTTCTGGAACACTATCCTGATCGGCCAGAATGTTTTTTAGTGTTGCGGTCAGAGCATGAATCATGAGCCGTTAACCAACAAATTTATTGAAACAAAGTCAATGGATACACAAAGCACTGCCCAGCGCTTTGACTAAACCTTAGGAAAACTTTTGGTGTGCATCAGCGCTAGAACAGCCATTCATGCCTGATTACTCAACGATGGTATCTATCGCTTTTCCAAGTTTTTGATATTCTCTTTGTGTTGCGTCTAGTATATGTCTATATGTGACAACCTGTCCACTATCGGCCGCCATAAATGCTGCCGCAAGTGCTACATTTTTTATATTTCCACCGCTCAACTTCAATTGACTAGCAAGATTATCCAAATCGATATCTTCAGATAACGGTGTTTCTTCAGGCCACACTTTTTCCCAGATCTGCCGTCGGCAAGCCTCATCAGGAAAAGGAAAATGAACGATAAATGCCAACCGGCGGACAAATGCTTCATCCATATTTTCCCTCAAATTGGTAGCCAGAATAGCTATGCCATCATACTGCTCCATTTTTTGTAGCAAATAACTTACTTCAAGATTAGCGTAACGGTCATGAGAATCGCGGATTTCAGATCGCTTTCCAAAAAGGGCATCGGCTTCATCAAAGAATAATATGACATTGGCATTTTCTGCGGCAGTAAAAATTTTATCCAGATTTTTTTCTGTTTCACCAATATATTTGCTGACAATCCCAGATAAATCGATTTTGAACAAGTCAAATGCCAAATGATTAGCTAACACCTCTGCAGCCATAGTTTTACCGGTTCCCGACGAACCAGTGAATAAAACGTTAATGCCTTTACCATAGGAAAGTTTACGGCCAAACCCCCATGTGTCATGCACTGTTGGACGATGTATGTAATGAGCAGATATTTCCCGTAATTGAATTAACGTGTCCTCGGGTAACACCAGGTCTTCCCAATTCGCGATAGTTTTGATTTGCTGCGCCAGTTGAGTCATTGAATTCCGGGTTTGTACACGCGCTGCGGAGAATAAATCAGAAAGTGTAATTTCTTGTTTTTGGTTTGGATAGCCAACGCTCTGTAATTGTGCTTCATTGAATGCTGTTTCAACGACATTAACTATCTGATTTGCAGTTAACCGATAGCGGCCTGTCAGATTATCTATCTCATCTTTCGATAACTGGATAGTATGTTTCTTCAATATTTTTTTCCAAAGCGCCATACGCTGAGAATAATCAGGAATATCAAATTTGATTAAAATCATCCCCCGCAGCCCCGACTCCTCTGAAACCCAGGATTCAATCCCTGACAGCACAGTGATCCCACAACATTCAGATACTTGATCCATGAATTGTTGATGAATATTTGCCTGCTTTGACGCCCTTAAAACATCGTAATTATCAAAATACAGAATAGCTTCTTTTAACCAGGCCTCTCGAATTATCAACTTGCATATTCTAGCAACATCTTCAGTTGAATTATTCCCCAAACGCGCAAGATTTACATACAGAAAAGGTTTGTTTAATCTGCCCGCTATTTGCCCGGCATATTCTTTTTTACTCGCATTATCTGGCCCTTGAAAATAAAGCCATAGTGGTTTTCCAATGTCAATATAATTTTGTGCCAGCGCAGGCAAGTCCTCTTTGTCGCCATCAAGTTCTGACTGACTACTGGACATTGTGTCTGGGTATGATAAGTCACATAAAAATGAAATCCGCCTGTCTAACCCTTGCTCTTCTAATAAATAAGCAATTATCAGATCATCCACTTTTAAAAAGCATGACAACAAAGAGGATTGCTCGTGCCCAGTTCCGGGGAATAAACATATTAGATTGTGTTGAAACAGTGGAGAATTGCCTAAAAAATGATTTCGCCGCTGCAGTTTTTCACTTGCATTGGAACTAAGCAGGTTGAGTGCCAGATCAACACATGGCCGTTTTTTATTAACATCGTCTTGTAAATACGCATAGAGGCGTTCGTACTTCAGATCCAGTTCAGGCACTAAAGCAATAAACAAAACGCCTATGTCAAATTGAGATAACGAAAAAGCATCTGCAAGCCGTTTGAGCCTTGAGGGAATAGGAAGATCCTTGGGGAAAAGTTTTAAGTCCTCTGATGCCTGTTGACCAAAAAGAGAGCTACCCGGCTCTCTTTTCAAAAGACGCTGAGCTTCATGATCGGTAATGCGCAAACCACGAAAAGCATCATTGGAAATTTCTTCTCCATAGACCGATGGCGCTAAATTGATAGCACGATTAATGAGCTGATCTACCCATTGCAACCATGGAAGTAATCTGTTGATTGCAGTAAATTTACTCGCTTTCTGCAAGTTTATAGCTCCTGCCAAACACAAACATCAATATTTCAGGTCTGTTATTTCTCATCAAAAAGAAAAAATAAGCTGGAAAAGTTAGAAGAACCCACAAATTCCGATATTTTTGTCACTTACTTTAGAATCTATTTTACAAGGCCCTTGCTGTACAAAGCTTTGCAGTTTGCAAGCATAATCAGATACACCATAGTAAGTGGCCTTATATTTTTAGACAACCAGCTATCCAACTTGGCTATGTTTAAATTATTTGTTGATTTTAAGTAACCCTCAGATTGAAATGCAATTACGATAATTTATAAATTTATGATTAATTTTTGGTTTATTAATTTGCGGGTCAATTTCAACAATTAATTGCTATATAGCCTCCGACTTCATATCATTTGCACGTCGTTGTGTTATTTCTCTATCATAATTTGCAAGTGCTTCTAATTGCGTTTCCTTAAAAGTGTTCATCTCTTTCTCAAGCGCTACTTTTAATTTTTCGCGTTCCTCATCTGACGTAACCAGTTTATCTATGGCTGTACCTAAAGAGTCGATAACTTTTGCTGCACCTGATGAAAACAAATTAACGAACCATGACATAATATTTTCTCCCTATTAAGAAAAACCCCAATGTTTATATTCCTACACTTAATATCCAATGATTGTGTTTTTAATCACAATATAGCAACCGGAAAACAGATTAAATCACAACTTTTATATCGATACTTCAACACCCCAGTGATTAAGCTTACCTACATCTCTTCCCGCAAGGTCAAATACTTTGAGAATCCATGAACCTTTCACTTTCTCACCGGTTAGTTCCTGTAGCAGCGGCAAATTAGCTGCATCATAAGTCTTGATGAGATTATCCTGATTTCCCCCGCTTCGATCATGAAGTAAGACGGTCTTGCCCGATGGGGCAATCAACTGCACACGGAGGTCACCAATATAAGTATGAGTAATGTCCAGCCATATTTTAATACTCTGAACTACACCGGTTTTTTTCACTGCGAGAGTATCCGAGATTCCGTCTGGATTATTATCGGGAATTTTCAATGAAGATGATTGTTCTGCTCGAATCGTGTTACTTGGCGCAAGACCGATTTCCAAATTCCAGCGTTGAAGCTTGCCTTTATCCCGCCTCGCCAGATCAGCAACATTTAGTTTCCACGTACCTTGGATAGGCATCCCGTTCAGCGCACCCAGACTTGGGGTTG
>JAGRFM010000170.1 GCA_020446045.1 Nitrosomonas sp. | reverse complement strand
CGACCAGCTAATGCACTTCTTGAATTCCCGGGGCCGCAGGTTTTTTGAAAAAACACTCGCAATCGATAGTACACACTACGATTCCTATATGCTTAGGAATCGTTAATTAATAAGTGTAACAATCAACTGACGATTGAGCGTGGATCAATCTTGTAGTCCCATTCACCATGCAAGGCGGATGATGGTGTACGCAGCACCTTCTTTCAGTTAGTAAATACTTGGTTGAAACGGATTGAGAAATCGTTTAGTCTGTGTTGGCTTTAATAAACGGACAAACCAATAAACAAAGGCGTAACTGCCGCCGAACCGATTGTTGCGTACCAGAGTTTGGTAGATGGTCTTGGCTTTTACCCCGTTGGCAACCCACTGCGCGACGGCATCACGGTACGGTTCAACGCAGGAACCTGTCGTTGCAGATGATTCTTGTGCCGGTTGATTCAAGTACTGTGCAAGCTTGACGATCAATACCAGAATCAATCCAACACTAGAAAACAGAATGCCGTAACCGGCAGTGAGATCAAAGATACCTGAATGTTGGTCATACCACTGATTACTCCAGACCAGAATCGACCAAGGCGCATAGAGATGATTAAAATGTGTCCCAAGCTGATCCTGATAATTGAACTGGCACGCAAAATATTGTGTAGCAACCTGAAACCCGCCAATCAAAAAAAACAATTGCGAGTAAGCGGATGATCAATGCATCTTTCGTTGCGTTTCTGTTTTCCTGGAAACCGGATTTGTATTGGCTCATCACAGACTCCTTCGCAGCGTTGAAGTTTTGGAATGTTTCTGAAATACAACTTGTCTCGATAATTGATTGCGGTGTCGTTCGAGTTCCGGATCATCAAATGTGACGCGAATGCGACTCTGTACAGCAGCCTGCACGACAGACTTTCTAAAATCATCCGAACCGTTCACCGACAGGTGATTGCCGTATTTGCTGATGGCAACCTGCAATACTTCAGCCAAAGAATCATCTAAAGAACATTGAGAAACAAACAACCGTTTGCCGTCATCGCGAATAGCCGTAGTGCCAGCCTTATAAAATACCGTGCCGTCCTTAGTCACAGACTCAACGCCACTCTTTATGGACTGATTGTTATTATATTCAATGCCTGCAATATGATCACCCTTAACTGCTCCATTTCTGCTGTATCTTTTGCTTCTGGCGCGTAGCGCTAATAGTGCTTCAGCATTGCCACTTTTGGCTTCAACCGTCAGCCAGTCAAGCCACGACATTCTCCGGGAATCGGTTTTTAATTGTGCATACGCTTCACGGTATTCGCATTTAATAGTGTCCAGTGTTGTTTTAAATTGCAGACCCACCGTTGCGTACAAGGCTCGCTTGCCAAGCGGACCAGCCTGCACATGCTTGATAATACTGCGTTTATTTCTTGCTTCTTGTTTGGCTCGCTCAATCAACAGGTCGCGCTGTTTACGTAATTTAAGCCATTGATCTTTGCGCAATGAAGCTGCATTGGTTTGCTGCTGCTGGTAATGTTCATAAAGTTTGGAAGTATCAACCTTGCTCTGCAGTGGTTTCGGTTGATAATGTTTGGCTTTTGATTTTGGTGTTGTGGCATTCTTAGGTCTAAGTTGGTCCACATGTGTAGTCGGTTCAAAAGCACCCAGCCGTTTGACCAAATTAGGTTTTGACAAAGACCGATCAACAGAACTGGCTTTAACGGCAACACCATTATTTGAAACAAACACCAAACCGTTACCACGCTCCTTGATTTCAAGGCCGTGGTTGTACAACACTTGGTGTAGACCTTTCCATGTATCGGCTTGTTTGATGTCATCAAGGCACTCACGCCGAATCCAGCCCAGCAAACTCTCGACACCGGCTTTGGCTTCAATGTCCTGGATGATTCGATCTGTTTTATCAATCCTTGTTTCATGATTGACCTGGGTTAGCCCATATTCCTGTTCGATCTGCTCGCACAGTGTCGCAACTTTCTTGTAGTCGTAGTAGGGATTGTGAATTGTCAGTTTGCGTGGATGAATCTTGTTGATCGCAATATGGATATGCAGGTTATCCGTATCATCATGCACCACACTAATACGTTGATGTTCACAAAATCCCAGTGCTTTACAGAACCGCTCTTCAATTGCGTTCAGATCAGTATTGGATAATCGCTCACCTTCCGGGAAACTCAACACCAGATGACAGGTTTTATCGGACTTGGCGCGCTTGTTCATTTCCTGTGTATTTTGGATTTCCAGCAGTGCGGGCAACAGTTCATCGGTGTAGCAGTTTTTAACTGATACTTGTCCGATACGCTCGCTCTTGCCTTGCGGATCGGTCAAATACTTCACCAAAGACGTGAAATTGCTTTTGCGTATCGATTTGATGGGGATGATTTTAGCGATCATAGTTTTAAGCGGCTTAAGTAAGCTTGGTTATTCCGAACATTATTTCCTGAGCTTGATAATTTCGCTGAGCATCGCGCTTTGTGTTTCCCGGATTGTGTCTAGCGTCATATGTAGCTGTGACTTGCCAATATATTTCGTGCGTCCATCATTGGTGAGCCACAGCTTGATCAATCCGCCAAGTCGTCCCAGGTCGGCGTTGATTTTAAGCAGGGCATCTACTTGCCGGTTATCAATAACACTTGGCACGGTATAACCTAGGCCCAAATTGCGCAGATATTCCGCAATCGTTAATCCGGCTTCACTGGCTTTTGCTTTGATCATCATTTCCTCCTCAGGCAATACAGGAACTCTGAGACGCTTGTCGCGCTTGGCACGCATTGTTCGTTTTGCGATCTTTGTTCCCTCGTTTGCATTCACAGTCTTCTGTTTTTCACCACCTCTTTGGCGCTCCAAAACTGTCATTTCCGTTTACCTCGTAGAGCAAGATCAACGTTGAGCAAAATATTTGCGAATAAAGTTTGCGTGGAGATGGCCATCTCCACATATCTTGCCCTGTTGTGTTAGTTTTTTAAAATATACTACCACTATATTATAAGTTTGCAAACAGTTTATTTTCGTTATATTATAAT
>JAGRFM010000169.1 GCA_020446045.1 Nitrosomonas sp. | reverse complement strand
TTCAATACCGCGACGGGTTGACCCATTGCATCCTTGTTTTTTTCCAACCATTCGAGTTCCTGCAACGCCGCCCGTTTTGGCGCCATACGCTTTCGATACCGGTAAATCCAATAGATTACCGCGGCAACCAGCACTGCGGCAAGCCACCAGCCGGGTGCAGGCGGCCACCAGCCGACCGGCGGCGGGGCATGTAACGGACGCAACGCAGCGAGCGGATCTTCCATCATAATTTTTTTCCGTGCCCTCCATGCCTTGATAGGCCGGTGCGCAAAGCCTTTACCATGGCATCCTGCGTGGCGATTTCCATAAAATGAATGGAATGGCGCAGGCACAGGTTACGAATGGTCTCTCGATGCTGCAAAAAACGGTCTTGCCATTGCGCCACGGTTGCAGCCTGACTGGTATCGACGGAAACGCGCTGCCGGTTGATCCCCATGCGGTAAATGCCGGACGGTGGCGGTGTGGTTTCCAGTGGGTCGTACAAAAATGCAGCAATGACATCGTTATGCTGCGCCATTACACTGAGATGTTTCTCCGCCGCTTCGCCCGACTCCCTGAAATCGCTGAAAATGATGATCAGACTACCCGGCAAAGCCATACGCGCCATGCACGACAACGCGCGATCCATGCGCCCCGCGATGATTTGGCCCGGTTTGGTGGGTTGTAGTTGCACCATGCTTCGCAATACCTGAAGCAATCCCGCTTCACGCGCAGCCGGTTGAATTTCGCGATGCCGGTTTTCACCCTGAACAATGCCGCCAACCCGGTCACCGGCTCGCACCGCCGCCCAGCCCAACAAAGCACTCAATCGCCCCGCCAGAACGGATTTAAACTGCACGCGGCTGCCGAAATACATACCGGGATGCAAATCCACCAGAAACATCACCGGGCGTTCGCGTTCCTCACGGAACAACTTGGTATGCGGATGACCGCGCCGTGCGGTAACGCGCCAGTCGATCGTTCTCGCATCGTCGCCGGCCTGGTAAGCACGTACTTCGTCAAATTCCATGCCGCGGCCATGATAAACCGACAAATAACCGCCTGCCTGTGCAGACAGCACCCGTCTTCGCGCACCGAGTTCCAGTCCACGCGCAGCGGCGCGCAACCGGATCAGTTGATTGAGTTCAAGCGTCGTCCCTTCGCTCATGGCGCCGGTACGCTGGCGAGAATTTGGTCAATACATTGTTGTGAAGTAATGCCTTCCGCCTCAGCCTCATAATTCAAAAGAATGCGATGACGCAACGCATCCGCGGCAACGTTCTGCACGTCTTCGGGCGTGACAAAATCGCGTTCCGCCAGCCATGCCATCGCACGCGCCGCACGTTCAATCGCAATTGCACCGCGTGGACTCGCGCCCCAGCGTATCCAGCTCGACAGCTCCTGGCCGTATTGTGCGGGATTGCGCGTGGTTTCGATGATTTCAATGATATACGATTCCACCGCTTCGGCCAGATGCAGCGCCATGATTTCACGCCGTGCAGTAAACACCTGTTCCTGCGTTACTTTCTGAATGGCATGGGGATTCTTGTTTTCCAGCGCACACATCGTTTCATGACGCACCAATTGCAATATTTTCCGGCTCGCGGCCTTATCCGGATAATCGACGCGCACATGCAATAAAAAACGGTCCAGTTGCGCTTCGGGCAGCGGATAAGTGCCTTCCTGCTCGATCGGATTCTGCGTGGCCATCACCAGAAAAAGCGGCGGCAGCGGATAACTCGCCGCGCCAACGGTAATCTGCCTTTCCTCCATCGCTTCGAGCAAGGCGGATTGCACCTTGGCCGGAGCGCGGTTGATTTCATCGGCCAGAATCACGTTATGAAACAGCGGCCCCTTGTTGAACGTGAAGCTGCCGGTTTCAGGATGAAACACATCACTGCCGGTCAGATCGGCAGGTAATAAATCCGGCGTGAACTGAATCCGGTGAAAATCCGCTTCGAGACTATTTGCCAGTGATTTGATCGCACGCGTCTTCGCCAGACCCGGCGCGCCTTCCAGCAGCAAATGCCCATCACAAAGCAACGCCAGCAGCAACCGCTGAATCAACGCCTGCTGACCTACAATCTGTTGTTCAATATCGTGATAAAGCTGTGTAAATGCTTCTCTGCAGGTTTTGTTTGTTGTCATGTTTTTTCTGTGTTTTAGAACTTGTACAAGAATAGTTTCTCAGGGTTTCTTTGAATGACATCAGCCCGTTAAGTTCCAGTGGAACTGGCTAACTTGAATTTAGCCCATAATCTACGTCCAACGCGATCTGCTTTTATATAATAAATCGTAATACTTTTAAAGCTGAAGTTTCCCACTTTTATCTACGCCACCAAGCAAGTAGCCCGGATGCAACTTGTGGAATCCGGGATAAACAAAAATACCGAATGTTTTTTCTTCTGGATGGCATAAACTTATTCAGACTACCTACTTGATCTCGTTAGGCAATTGAATGTATTGGATACCATACTTAATTCTAGGATGCCTTGCTGTTTTGGCGCTTGTCTGGCTGGAAAGCTGGCTGAGAAAAAAGAAAATGGAAGCGGCCTTTGCTGGATCGGGTCGGGGTGACGGGATTGCGCCCGTCACCTCTCCCACACCACCGGACATGCGGTTTTCCGCATCCGGCGGTTGAACCTGGTGACTCAAAATGTCACGAAATCTGATGGAACCCATAGGTTTTCCATCAAATTTCCATTCAGCACCTTCTATTTCCTCTTCGCTCCAGATTTGGCTCGCATTCCGTAATCTCGCTACCAGCAGGAATCCACCTGCCTCACTTGACTGCCGGTACGGATGGTTGCCGCAGTTGCAACGTCCGCCCGTTTCGGAATACTGCGCACCATTTCCGGAAGATGTTAAAAATTGGTCTGTCTCTTGGTTCTTCGGCCCTTTGCTCAACCCTGTTTCCAAGGCTTCGTCGCTACTACGGCCTCTGCTGACTTCTCCTAAACTCTCATTCGGGAGATCTCCCCGGGTAAGGTGCTAAAACTTTCTGCCCGTGCCGCCAAGCTCTACCGGGTGCGTCTTTCGGTAACGGTTGGATTTCGTGTTCCCTAGCACACTCATCGCCCGCACTCGGCCTCGCTGCTTGTTCGTGTTCCTACGGTCGTGCTTTTGCTACCCGCTTCTTTCAGGCTGACCTCACGGCTTCCCCCTTGCGGTTCACTACGGTTGTCGTTACTACTTCCGGTTATCTCCTTT
>JAGRFM010000168.1 GCA_020446045.1 Nitrosomonas sp. | reverse complement strand
TGAAATAGCGTACAATCCTAACGATTGCGTGGAAAAACGCTGGGGTGCTCAACCGGGTACCGAAGAATATGCACCATGCAATCGGCAGGCGCCTGTCGCTCAACAAGCCAAAATGGAGCAATACCGTATTTGGTTTCGGGAAACCCGCAGGCCAATTCAGTAAGCTATGATCAATAATTAGTCAGGCAAAAGCTAAAACGTATAAATTAACGCGTAAATTAATTTGTACCACGGGATTGTTTCAGATAGAATGTCGCGTTTCTAGCGTTATAGAAAAACTTGCAGGCGCGTAGCTCAGTTGGTTAGAGCACCACCTTGACATGGTGGGGGTCGTTGGTTCGAATCCAGTCGCGCCTACCATATCACCTTCCGCACCCTTCCGAAGCCATCCACAAAGCCCCATAAAATAAAGGATTTCCAGAAATATCCTTTCCGTACTAATCCGTATTTATCCCCTTGCAACCGGCAAAAAGTAGGGGTATAAATGGGGGTATATTTGAAAATTCAAAATCCTGTACCCCCAAATACTCATGAATGATACTGCTGATCAAGAATCTACCCCCAAGCCTGAAACTCGGAAAGCTGAATTGACGGATACTGCGATCAGGAACGCAAAGCCAAAAGACAAACAATGGAAGCTGTCAGACAAGAAAGGTTTGTTTGTTCTGGTTCATCCTAATGGTTCCAAGTATTGGCGCATGAAGTACCGCTTTGCTGGAAAGGAAAAAATGCTTTCATTGGGTGTTTATCCTGATGTTAGCCTGAAAGCTGCCCGTGAAGGACGGGACAATGCGCGTAAGCATTTATCAAATGGTATTGATCCAGGCTGTATCAAGCAACAAAACAAGCAGGCAAATAAAGAAGCCAATGAAAACAGTTTTGAGACTATTACCCGTGAATGGTATGCAAAATATTCACCCAATTGGAGTGAAGAGCATAGTAAAAGAGTTATCAGAATGATTGAAAGAGATGCTTTCCCGTGGCTAGGTAATAAACCGATTGCCAATATAACCGCTCCTGAATTGCTTGTTGTTGTGCGTAGAGTTGAAGAACGTGGAGCGTTAGAGACTGCTCATAGATTGCTTAGCTACTGTGGTTGTGTATTTCGTTATTCAATTGCAACACAACGAGCTGATCGTGATCCTTCAGGCGATCTTAAAGGCGCATTGCCACCATACAAAAGTAAATCATTTGCAAGTATTACTGATCCCAAAGAGATAGGTGGTTTGTTGCGTGCATTACAAAATTACAATGGTACATTTATAACCAGAACAGCATTAAAGCTTGCGCCAATGCTTTTTATTCGCCCAGGTGAATTGCGTAAGGCTGAATGGTCTGATTTTGATCTTGAAAAGTGTGAATGGCGTATTCCTGCTGATAAGATGAAAAAGGAACGTGTGCATATCGTGCCATTACCCAAGCAGGCTATTAAAGCATTGAAAGAACTCTTCCCACTTACAGGCAACAATCGTTATTTATTTCCGAACACCAGAACAGCAGGAAAGGCGATGAGTGAAAATACAGTTCTTAATGCTATACGAAGCCTTGGTTATAAAAAAGATCAGCTTACAGGGCATGGCTTCAGGCACATGGCCAGCACAATACTGAATGAGCAGGGCTGGGATGATGACGCAATTGAAAGGCAGCTTGCGCATGTTGAAGGTAATAAAGTGAGGGCTGCGTATAATTACGCTCAATATTTGGATGAGCGAAAAAAAATGATGCAGCATTGGGCTGACTATTTGGACTCATTAAAAGAGGGTGGAAGTATCGTTTCACTATTCAAAAAATCCGGGTGATTTTTGACTTCCAAAATTGAAAATTTTCACATCAATTTTCTTGTACAAATTCCACCCCCTTCATTTTTTGGTCGGGCAAGTCGGGCAAGTCGGGCACAAGAGATTTAAGTATTATTATTCATAATGTTATAGTTGCCCGACTTTGTGTAACTGGTCGGTTTTTGGTCGGGCATTGCCCGACTTTTTGCCTGATTTTGGCTATTTTGGGCATGTTTTCGCCCGAAAATGTAGCGCGGAAATCTCCCTGTTGCCACCTCTTCCGGGGCGGGAAAATGACTTAAAAGTGTAGTCAGTTTTATTTCAGTTTTTAGTATGATGTGCTTATGATATATAAAAACCTTAACCATGAAAATTTTGTAAGGTATCAAGCGGAAGCGACCATATTCAACCCATATCCATTACAGCCCTGGCGGGTATAATTTGTTACACAAATGAGGTAAAGTTAGGCATTGAAAACATTAGAAATCGTATTAACAGGTTTAATACAAGCCAATTTTTCAGGTTAAATTGAATCTAATGAATGAATTAAAAAGAATTATTTTGGAAAATTTGGGCATATATGCACTTATTTTTCTCATAATGCTGTTGTTTGGTGTGTATTGCTTTGCATATGTTTTTTCACAAACTGATTTATTGGTCATTATTGCCGAAGAACAATATAGAGATTCTTTACGGGCTGCCTATTCACTGGGCAGGCTGGATTTAATTACAGCGGTAATGGCGGTTGTAACAGTATTGGTAGGGGTTCTTAGTCTTATTGGATATGAGCGCGTAAAAATAAAATCTGAAGAAACAGCACGTTTAGCAGCGAAGGAGTATATAGAGGGCTGGATGGCAGATAATGCGCCAGAAGAGATTTTTAGATGGCTTGATCAGTTTGGGCATGATTTTATGAAGGAAACTGTTGCAGACAATATTTCTAAAAATTTAGAACCGATGGACATTGATAATAATGGTTAATTTATGAAAGACGCATTGTCTATACTACAAAGCTACTTGCATGAAGCACCGGTTAATATTGAAGGCTTAATCCGTGAACTTGGGATAGAGTTGGATAAAAAAGCCGACCTGGATGAAAGCATTGCTGGGCAAATTGAGCGGCTTAAAAATGGCAAGTATAAAATTTCAGTGAACAAAGATGACCATTATTATAGACAGCGTTTCACGATGGCGCATGAATTGGGGCATTATTTTTTTCACCGTAGCTTGATAGGCGATGGTGTAAACGACAGTAAAGCATATCGCAGCACATGTGAAGGCCAGTTTTGCAATGCCAATATTAAACCTTCGCATGAAACAAGGGCAAATCAGTTTGCAGCATCAATATTAATGCCGGAACCGTTGGTATGCGAAATTTACAAAGAATTGAAAGGCGATGTTGCAGAAATAGCCAAACGATTCCAGGCTTCAAAGCAGGCTATGCAAATAAGGATTGAC
>JAGRFM010000167.1 GCA_020446045.1 Nitrosomonas sp. | reverse complement strand
GAGGTGGAAGCCAATGTTACTGAACGGAACACTAAGGCCATGCCGGTGAAGTGGCGCTTTACTGCGCAGGATGCGCGACGGAAATTGGCACGTCTCTATCCTTGTGTTTCAGGATGACTGACTACTAGGCAATTTGATCAGTTCTAACGTGTTGTTTTAATAGATTAAAAAATTAAGCCCGATTGCCCTGATAGGTTTAATGGTTTGTTTCCAGATCACGACCCATTAATAGTGCGATGAATGTTTGACGGGTTTCGTTGGATCCGTCACGGTATAATGAGTACTGTGCATGCCGATCCGGTTGTGTAGTATCCATTTCGATCCCCCATAAAGGTGACAACGTCATCGGCAGATTGGAATAACGTACATCGATCAATATTTCAGGCCGTTCAGGCCAAAGCGCCACCAGCCCATCGGAGAAATGGGTGAAACGCCGGATATCTTCGGCGAGCACCGAGGAAGCCGACAAATCCGGCATGTCGCGCGCCATGTCAAACAGCGCTATTTTGCCGCCTGGATAAACCTGTGCATCAGAAAACGGACCAATACGTAATGCGTCCACATAAAGCCACCCATCGCTTTGATAAATCGATCGCCACAAAACCAGATTACCCAGCGTCGGTTTGGCCAATAGCCGTTCTACAGCATGCCCTCTTTCAGCTGCCAGCGTTTCAGCGACACCTTCAGCACGTTGTAACTGCATCCAACCAAACGACAAATAAAGTCCTGCCACTAACAGTCCGGCACGTGCTGCAGTACGGGAGTATTTCCGCACAGCAACAATGACTGCGATTAGCAGTATTAACGTAAATACCGGGTCAATGACGGAAATCATATTGAGTGAAAGCCGGGAGTCACTGATTGGCCAAAACAGGTGCGTGCCGTAACTGGTCAGTGCATCCAGCACACCGCTCAAGCAGTAACCGAGCAATGCGAACAGATAAATTCGTTTAAATGTCAGTCGCTTGCGTATAAAAAGCCACGCCAATGCAGCGGCGATCAAGGCGCCGATAGGAATAAAGAACAGGGAGTGCGTAAAATGCCGGTGGAATTCGATATTGAGCAGTGGGTCGTTTTCCGACTGAATTAGAATGTCGGCATCTGCAATAATACCTGCAAAAAAACCGATACCGGTCGCCATGCGCGTTTCTTCATGCTTCGCGCCCGATTGCGCCATACTTGCACCGAGTAAACCTTGCGTGAATAAATCCATTTGCGTTACATATTAAGAAATTAAACCGGCACTTACGGGTCGCACGGATTGCCTTTAAGATAATGAGGGAGTCCGGCCACGGATAAAATCACCTGATCGCATTGGCGTGCGACCAATTGATGCAATTTGCCTGCTTCATCGTAATAGCGACGGCTTAATTCCTCCATTGGTATAACGCCCATACTCGTTTCGTTACTAACCAGTATGATACGGCCAGGCAAGGTGGGTAGAACAGACAAAAAAGCGGTGTGTTCCTGGTCGAATAAATGACCCTCCTGATGGGTCAGTAAATTGGCTAGCCAAAGCGTCAAGCAATCCACTAACAAACAATGCTGTTCATCCGCCAATTGTCCCATTAAATTGGCCAAGTTGAGGGGTTCTTCGATGACCTGCCAGTGAGTAGGCCGATTGGCGCGCAGTAATGCGATACGCGCATGCATTTCAGCATCTTCAATAGTTGCCGTGGCGATATAGGTCACGGGCAAGTGGCTCTGTATTGCAAGACGCTCCGCGAACCGGCTTTTGCCGGACCGGATCCCTCCCAGAACCAATGTTTTGTAAGTAGTCATTCTTGTTTGTATTTTTTCTATAACGGTCAGCCAAGGTTTTATGCTGAACTTTCAACGTTTGGCAATTACTGCGGCAAGCTTACCACAATGTATAAACATTATAGCAACACGCCATACATTACAAATCAATACCCTGTTGCGCCATAATGCCAGCCTGGAAAGCATGTTTGACATCACGCATTTCAGTAACGGTATCAGCCAAATCGCATAAGGCTTGCGGTGCGGCGCGGCCGGTAATGACAACATGCTGCATGGGTGGGCGGCCTTTCAGATCCGACAGCACCATACCCATATCCAGCCAACCGTATTTAAGCGGATAGGTCAACTCATCGATAACCACCAAGTCGATTTCCGGATCACGCAACATTTTCTGTACAACCCCCCAGCCCCTGCGGGCTGTTTCACTGTCGCGTTCAAGATTCTGCGTATCCCAGGTAAAACCTTCACCAAGCACATGCCAGGTCATGCCCGCTTGCCGGCGAAAGAATGCTTCTTCACCGGTATCCGAACGCCCTTTGATGAACTGCGCAACGCCGACACGCATGCCGTGCCCGAGTGCGCGTGCAACCATACCGAATGCGGAGCTGGATTTGCCTTTGCCGTTACCGGTTAATACCAGCAGCAGTCCTTTGGTTTGATCCGCACGGGCAATCGCAGCGTCAACAACTTCCTTCTTGCGCTGCATGCGCTGGCGATGCCGCTGTTGTGCTTCAGGCTTGTTCGTATTGCCGGAACCCGCCATCAGCTAATTATTTGCCGTACTGCGATGAAATAATGACAGCATAGCAACGAAAACCATATGGACTATCAGCGCCAGCCCAGCATAGAACATGAAGGATTCCAGATACATCGGGAAATAAACAAATGTCCGTTCGGCAAATTCAAGCCAGGTGGGTTCGGCAAAACGGCCTGAGAAAAAATAAAATCCACCGCTGGAAAACAGTTCGCACAAAACCAAACCAGCAAACATGCTCAGAGATAACGGCATTAATGTACGCCAGGTATAGTGATGTCTTTGTATATACCAGCGGCCCGCCAGCCAGAGCGATGCATAAGCCGGCAACAGGAAAACATAAGCAGGTGACAGGCAGAAATTGCTTGCACCACCCCAGGCGTAGGCCATGTAATCAAGCCACCAGCTCAACGCAAAGAAACCCAGCAAAGGCCAGGCTGACCGTAAATAGATGCCGGCCAGAAAAAAGACTGCCCAGGACGCACCCGGAAGGTTATGCAGGGAAACAAAATGATGGCCACACGTGATAATCATCAGCACAACCAGCAAAAATGCGATAAAAATCTGGTGTTGTCGGGTTAAAGTTAGCATCTTGACTCCTTGTTAGGGTTGATAACGTATTGTGGCGAAAAAATTGCGTCCCGGCTGGTTGAAGAACGCGGCTGTCTCGTAATGTTCATTGAACAGGTTCTCGATACGCCCCTGCAACCGCCAGTATTTACTCAATTCATATTCCGCACGCAGATCAAATTTGACATAGCTATCCAGTTTACGCGTATTTCCCAGATCGTCAAACCGTTCGCCTTCGGCCAGAAACATCGCCCCAAGTCTGTACTTGCCAAACTTGCGGTCCGCATCGAGACGAAACGACTGTTCCGAGCGCCTTGGCAATATATTACCGTTATTTGCGCCGGATGATCGATTCTCCGGGTCCAGGAACGTCAGGTTGCCATTGAGCAACCAGCCTTTGATCTGTGTACTGATAACAGCCTCCAGCCCCTTGATAATAGCCTTATCGATATTGTCAACCAGATTTTCAGCAATGTTAAATGCGATCAGATCGTGCACCCGGGTTTCAAATACATTCAGCGACCAGTTGCCCCAATCCGTTCTGCCGCGAACGCCAAATTCCAGGGTGCGCGATTTTTCCGGATCCAGGTTGGCATTTCCCGATATTGGAAAATAAAGCTCATTAAATGTCGGCGCCTTAAATGCAGTTCCGAAATTTGCCGTGAGGCGTATTTTTTCGGTAATCGCATACCCTGCCCCGATACCTCCTGTCAGACGTGTCCCAAACTGTTCGTTCAAATCAACACGACCGGACAGTTGACTGTTAAACGAAGCAACCGTCGCCTGATGCTGCGCAAAAACACCCCAGTTGCTCCGTGATGTAACGGCAAATGCCTCTGTACTGTCAACCGCATCATTCTGATAATCCGTACCTATGGTCAGCAAATGATCTTGATGCAACGTAAAATCATTCAGTATTGAAATGGTATCGCGCACAGTATTAAACCGTGATGTCAGTAGACGGCCGCTGAAACTGTCCAGGTAATCCTTGCTGCGCCCGGCGATCACGTTAAACCGCCAGAAATCGACAGGGGCATATTTTATTGTGCCGCCAAAGACCTGCTGCATGAGTTCCGATTTATTCGGCGGAATAAATCCGGGAAATGGATCGCTGGCGTCGAACTCGGTTCTGCCTTCAGACTGCATAAAATTAGCACCGATTTCCAGTCCGTTCTTGAACCGGTAACCGGCATTTGCAGAACCCGCAACGTTGCGATAACCGTCCCGGTCGGGATCAGGATTGCTTGAAAAACAGCCAGCGAAAGCAGATCCGGTGCAAGAATTAAAACCTTCTGTCCCCCTGCCGCTTGCCGTCAGATTAAACCAGCCCCGCTCATTGTTACCCGACAATCCCACCGAGCCATTCAAAGACCCATAACTGCCGCCGCCAAAACTGAATGTCGGCCTGAAACCACGCTTGCCGTCACCTTTGCGTGTAAAAATCTGAATGACACCACCAATCGCCTCGGAGCCATACAGGCTCGAACGCGGTCCGCGGACAATTTCAATACGCTCAATCTGTTCAACCGGAATATTTTCAAACGGTGTTGTGCCTGAAGTGGCCGAGCCCACTTTGATACCGTCAATCAGAACCAGGATATGATCGGTCTCGGTTCCGCGCATCTGCATAAAAGTACTTTTTCCGGGACCACCATTATTGACAATATTGATGCCGGGTGTCCCCCGTAACAGATCGTGGATTGATCGCGCCTGCTGGCGTTCAATATCCTTACGCGTAATAACCGTCATTGAAGCCAATTGAGCGTCGGCTGTTTGCGCCGTACGAGTCGCCGTAACAGTAATCGGTTCTTTATGGTGAATCGGGGAGTTGTTGTCAGCCCAGACAGGTGTTATCCATGCACCGAAAAAACCCAGCGTTACAATTGTCGCTATTGCCGGTAAACGACTTTCGTGTATCATTCTATTCCTCCGCGCCGCCCGCGCGATCTGTTAAAAAGACTTGCAGAGGAAAATGAAAAGAATACCGGACAGAAAAACGATTAAAGTGCCGGATATCGCCCTCCGCAATACCATTGTTATCACTTCAGGCCGGTCTCCGGACTCATGAGTAGTATTTCAATGAAAAAACTCAGCTCGCGCCTTCCCGTGTTTAACACAGTGGCTTTTATGCAAGCTGTTAGCTCATTTACCGTTGCGGGGGCAGTGCCGGATTTGTATTTACTTTCAATTTAACGCACCGGCTTCCCGTTTAACCTTTTGTCAACAAAAGGCACCCGAAGTAAGGGTGCGCAAGTTACAGCGATAATAGTTGAATGTCAAGTAACGCTGAACATGTTAATATCCAAAAGGGAGAATAAGAATAAAATTATTTTAGTTCGGTAGGTGGCCGGATCAAAATTTAAAAAGCCTTCCATTTTGTATTAACTAAAACCGTTGAATGTCGCTATAAAGAAAATATCGATTGAGAAAGCTTCCCTTTATCATGAAACCGCTAATACAGAAAGTCGTGAATCAGCACTGCAATTGAATAAACAATACACTTTTTAGCGCTGCTATGAACGATCATTCAAACAATGTTTGTCTATACCAACACCAACCTAGCTACATTATTTAAAAAATATCTCTCTCATACTTTTAATCTATGATCTATTCCATTTATTGACTCGTCAAAATTTAGGCCATGCGACGCATCAATCAAACCAAGTCTGAGCTGCTGGAAGAAATACGACAACTCCGTAATGAACTTACTGCAGTAACATTAGAAACCCAAAAAAACATTCACGAACTTTATCGCAGTGAAGAACGCTTTTCTCTGGCGATGCGTGGCGCCAATGACGGACTTTGGGATTGGAATCTGGAAACCGATGAAGTTTATTATTCGCCCCGGTGGAAAAGCATGCTGGGCTATGGAGAACAAGAACTTGAATATAAATTAAGCACCTGGGCAAACCTGGTCCATCCAGACGATAAGGACACAGTACTTAAAAAAGTACAGGATTACATTGCTGGCCGCAACAAATCGTTTGAAGTTGAAATGCGTATGCGTCACAAAAACGGTCGCGAAGTGATTGTTCTATCGCGCGCGTTCTTGGTAACACGCGAATCTGACGGCAAGCCTATCCGTCTGGTTGGAACACATGTAGATATAACGGAACGAAAAAAAGCGGAAGCGCTTAATGATAAAACTTCCGCAATTCTGGAAATGATCGCCATAGGCCGTCCCGCATCCGAGATTTACGATGCTATTGCATTATTGTATGAATCGCGACATCCTGGAATGCGGTGCTCAATGTTGGAACTCTCTGAAAACAAACTCCTGCACGGTGGCGCACCAAGTTTGCCGAAAGAATACTGTGATGCAGTGCATGGACTGGAGAATGGACCTAGTGTGGGCTCATGCGGCACATCCACATTTACCGGACAGCGAGTTCTCGTCGAAAACATAGAAACAGATCCCAAATGGAAAGATATAAAACATCATGCACTGCCCCATGGGATGCGATGCTGTTGGTCTGAACCGGTTAAAGATTTCAGTGGAAAAGTTTTAGGTGCTTTTGGCATGTATTACGATCATGCCGCACTGCCAAATCAAGAGGAGCTCAATGATCTTGTATCAGCAGCCAGACTCACTGGTATTGTTATGGAACGCGATCAGTATCAAAAACGCATTCAAACGCTGGCTTATACCGACGAACTGACCGGTCTCGCCAATCGAACAGCTTTTTTTCAGCACATTGAAGAGGTAACTAAAGCATTTTCCCGTCATCACCGTCGTTTTGGATTACTGTATATTGATCTGGACGATTTTAAAGGTGTTAATGACAGCCTTGGGCATGATGCAGGAGACATACTGCTTAAAACCATTGCTACGCGTTTAGTTTTCACCTGTCGTGAAACAGATTTTATTGCCCGCCTGGGTGGTGATGAATTCTGTATTCTCATTGAAGAAATAGAAGGAGATTATGCGGCCAACGTAGCAAAAAGATGCCTTGAAGCAATATCTCAACCCATTGAAATATATACAAGGAAACTTATTCCCGCTTGCAGCATTGGCATTGCCTATTACCCTGATGATGGAGAAAACCTCTCGGCATTATTGAAAGCAGGTGATATTTCACTTTACGCAGCAAAAGAAAATGGAAAAAACCAATTTGCTTTCTACAAAGCAGACCTTACCAAAAAGGCTGAATATCGTTTCCAAATCGAACAAAATTTGAGAGAAGCCATTGAAAAGCAGCAATTATTACTGGCTTACCAACCCCAAATTAATATAAAAACCGGCGAAGTTTTAAGCCTCGAAGTATTATCTCGATGGCACCATCCAGAATTAGGTGACATCTCACCCGATGATTTTATTGCTATAGCTGAAAAAATCGGCATGATCAAACCATTGACCGAATGGGTATTGAAAACAGCCTGCCATCAATTGATTTCCTGGAAAAAAGCGGGATTTCAAAAGCTGCGTATCGCTGTAAACATCTCGCCACGGCTTTTTCTCGACGAGGAATTCATGTTACTGATCAAACGTATTATTAACGATGTCGTCATCGTTCCTTCTGATCTGGAACTGGAATTAACCGAATGTGTCGTACAAACTGATTCTCGTAACTTGTCCATTTTTAATAACTTGAAAAAGCTAGGAGTGTTACTTTCCATCGACGATTTCGGAACAGGTTATTCATCTTTTGCTTCCCTCAAACACCTGAATGTAGATCATCTGAAAATCGATAAATATTTCGTAAACGATATACTGACTGACTCGAAAACACTAACCATTGTAAGTTCCATCATAGAAATGGGACATCAGTTAGGGTTTGGAATTATTGCTGAAGGAATAGAAACAGAAGAACAACTCGAAACGCTGAAAAAACTTGGTTGCGAAACAGCACAAGGGGATTTGTTTAGCAAACCTGTTAAAGCCGATGCTGTCCCATTGTTATTAAAAAAACTGAGATGTACTGTTTCGCCGTAAAAAAACAACCGTCTTACTGATTTTCAGTTTTAACGACCCTCGACTTAAAACGAGGGATTTATACAATTTCCTACAATATTACAACACTATTAATCTTCACTTTCAGCATCGTCACCCATATCATGCCGGGTAACATCATCCGAGCCATAGGCAGACACTTTTGGCCTATCCATCAAATGCCCATCCGGCGTTCTTCTTGGCTCACCACAAGCCGTAAGTAACAGCGCTATAATTGAAGTTAACAGCAAAAAACGCATACCCATGTTATCCTCCTTTTTAATTAATATAAAAAACTAACTGTACTATCCTGTTTATAGCATATAATCGATTGCATGGCATATGATTTTTGCCGTAACGTTAATTTCAAAATACTTGTACTTCTTCACTTTGATATTGCCAGGCAAAATGCTACTGCAGTTTATGTAATAAGAGCAGCCTACAGGAGAAGGCTATTCCCTTTTAAGTTTTGCAAGACGATTACAGGACAACACGGTAACGCTGTACCAGACAATATCAAATTGAAAAAGTACCAGGGGCTGTTCTCAATGAGTGAATTGTTTCTGTTGTCCCTGAAATGGTGCCATGCCACGTTATTCGCCGCTTATTTGGAATAACCAAACCACACTTCTCATGCCTTGCCTGGCACCATTTCAGGGACAACAGAAACAATTCACTAATTGAGAAACCCCCTAGCATTGGATCCTGCTTTGCTCGATTCTGTAAAGAATTTAAAGCATGACAGTTATGTTATGAATTGGTTATCATTTTACTTCAACATATCTTAAGGATTATTAATTGCACACTTATACCCG
>JAGRFM010000166.1 GCA_020446045.1 Nitrosomonas sp. | reverse complement strand
TGAGACCTGTTGCGTTATTTTTTAATGTCAGTGTCGTGTTTTTTATTTGTTTTTAACTATTGCGAATTGAATTGTTAAATTTTTATGCCCAAATCATCAAAAGGCACTGCATCACCTCCATCTACTTTGCCGGAAAGTTTTGAGGCGGCGTCAGTTGAACTGGAAAATATTGTAACTGAAATGGAAGCAGGGCAGATGTCGCTGGAAGCTTCATTGAAAGCGTATAAACGCGGCGCTGAATTGTTGCAATATTGTCAGAAACAACTGCAGGACGCCCAACAACAAGTACGGGTGCTCGAAGATGATATGCTGAAAAATTATTCATTAACCGATTCTAATGACCACTGACTTTCAGAACTGGGCCAGTCAGCGCCAGACGGCGATAGAGACATTCCTGGATAGGCGATTACCTGGTACGGATTGTGTGCCGGTACGATTGCATCAGGCGATGCGTTATTCGGTTCTGGGGGGGGGGAAACGTGTGCGTCCTTTGCTGGCTTTTGCAGCCGGTGAGTTAAGTCAGGCGGATGATCAACGCGTAACCATTGTCGCCGCTGCGGTTGAGCTTATTCATGCCTACTCACTAGTTCATGACGATATGCCGTGCATGGATGATGATATTTTGCGGCGCGGAAAATCAACCTGTCATATTGAGTTTGACGAAGCAACCGCACTGCTGACAGGTGACAGTTTGCAGACATTAGCCTTTGAGTTGCTTTCTGAAAAAAGATTATCCGATGATGCCGACACCCAGTTGATGATGATCAAGCAACTGGCCAATGCTTCAGGCTCAAGAGGTATGGCTGGCGGTCAGGCGTTTGATTTGGATAATGTGGGCAAAACGTTGACATTACCCGAACTTGAATTCATGCATATTCATAAAACCGGTGCATTGATTCGTGCTGCGGTAATGCTCGGCGCACGGTGTAGTAACCGGTTAAGCGATGCGCAGCTCGAGAAACTGGATCATTTCGCCAAATGTGTTGGTCTGGCTTTTCAGGTTGTCGACGATTTGCTGGATGCCGAAGCCACTACGGCAACACTGGGTAAAACTGCCGGCAAGGATGCCGAGAACAACAAACCGACGTATGTCAGTATTCTGGGTATTCGTGAAGCCCGTGACCGGGCGGAAAAACTGCAATATGATGCAGACCGGGTTCTGAATGAATTTGGCAATGCGGCTATTCGGCTGCGTCAGGTAACCGATTTCATTATCAAACGTAAATTCTAGTTTTTTATCACTTATCAAATTTCAAGCACTGAATGTATTCTCTGTTAGATAGCATCAATTCACCCGCTCAACTTCGCAAGCTGGAAATCAAAGATTTACCGGAATTTGCCAAGCAGTTACGCCAGTTTCTTGTTGAGTCGGTATCAAAAACCGGTGGCCATTTGTCATCCAATCTGGGCACTGTTGAGTTGACCGTGGCTTTGCATTATGTTTTTAATACGCCGCACGATCAACTGGTATGGGATGTCGGTCATCAAACATACGCGCATAAAATCCTGACGGGCCGTCGCGAAGGAATGAGCAGGCTGCGCATGAAAGATGGAATATCCGGGTTTCCCAAGAGGGAAGAAAGTGAATACGATACCTTTGGTACAGCGCATTCCAGTACTTCAATCAGTGCTGCCCTGGGGATGGCGGTTGCAACGCAACTCGAAAAATCGGATCGCCGGGCCATTGCGATTATCGGAGATGGTGCAATGAGTGCGGGTATGGCATTCGAAGCGTTAAACAACGCCGGGGTGATGGATGCCAATTTACTGGTTGTTCTGAACGACAACGATATGTCCATATCAAAACCGGTCGGCGCACTTAACAATTATCTGGCCAAATTGATGTCCGGCAATTTTTACGCAACCGCACGCCGCGCCGGTGAAAAAATGCTCGGTGTGGTTCCTTCCGTGTTGGAATTGGCGAAACGAGCCGAAGAACATATGAAGGGCATGGTGACACCTGAAGGCACGCTGTTTGAGGAATTTGGCTTTAATTATATCGGCCCGATTGATGGACATGATGTCAGGGTACTGGTAACGACATTAAACAATATCAAGAATCTTGAAGGCCCGCAGTTTTTGCATGTGGTTACCCGCAAGGGAGCCGGATACAGGGTGGCCGAGGAAGACCCGATTCTGTATCACGGCGTCGGTAAATTCGATCCGGAACAGGGAATCGTTCCCAGTAAAGCGGCTAAACCGGCCAAACCGACTTATACCAAAGTGTTTGGAGCTTGGTTGTGTGACATGGCGGCCAAAGATAAGCGTTTGATTGGTATTACACCGGCAATGCGTGAAGGATCCGGGTTAGTCGAGTTTTCCCAGGCTTACCCAGACCGGTATTTTGACGTTGGTATCGCGGAACAACATGCGGTTACGTTTGCTGCAGGCGCCGCATGTAATGATTTGAAACCGGTTGTGGCGATTTATTCCACATTTTTGCAACGTGCGTATGATCAGTTGATTCATGATGTGGCATTACAGAATTTACCGGTGATGTTTGCAATCGATCGTGCAGGTTTGGTCGGTGCGGATGGTCCAACGCATGCAGGCAGTTTTGATTTGTCTTACCTGCGTTGTATCCCGAATATGACGGTAATGGCGCCATCCGATGAAAATGAATGCCGGCAAATGTTGTATACCGCGTTTAAAATGGATACGCCAACGGCAGTGCGTTATCCGCGTGGAACGGGGCCGGGCGCTGAAATACAAAAAGAAATGACTGAACTGCCGATTGGCCGTGGAATTGTACGACGGCAGGGTGAAAAAATTGCTTTCCTTGCTTTTGGCAGTATGCTGTCGCCCTGTTTGGCTGCAGCGGAAGAATTAAATGCAACGGTTGCTGATATGCGGTTTATCAAACCACTGGATGATGCACTGATTGCGGAATTAGCAGCTTCGCATGATCTTTTGGTGACTGCTGAAGAAAATACCACAATGGGTGGTGCCGGCAGTGCTGTGATGGAATCGGCCAGCCAACAAAAAATCAATGTCAGGATATTACTGCTTGGATTACCTGATGTGTACCTTGATCAGGGCGATCATGCGCAAATGCTTGCCGATTGCGGATTAGATGGTGCAGGTATCGTACAATCCGTACAAAATTATATGACTTGAACGGTGTGTGTCTGTTTAATAATAAACTGATGATGGCGCTATGAAATTAATCAACGCATCAATCTTTAAAAATTTGGTAACCCAATAAAACAATCTCAAACGATGGGGTATAACGAAATGAATAAAGAAATAGATTTGCCCATCGCTGATGTGCAGAGTACGCCAGATACAAGGCGCATTGCGATAGACAGAGTAGGAATCAAAGGCATTCGTCACCCGGTAGTGGTTGCCGATAAGGACGACGGCGTGCAGCATACAATTGCCATGTTCAATATGTATGTCAATTTACCGCACAGGTTTAAAGGCACGCACATGTCACGTTTTGTGGAAATACTGAACAGTCATGAACGTGAGATTTCCGTCGAGTCATTTAAAACGATTCTGCAGGAAATGGTTGAAAAACTGGAAAGTGATTCCGGACATATTGAAATGACTTTCCCGTATTTTGTCGATAAAGCGGCCCCGGTTTCCGGTGTCAGAAGCTTGCTGGATTATGAAGTTACTTTTATCGGGGAAATTAAAAAAGGAAAATATTTTTTTACATTGAAAGTGGTGGTTCCGGTAACCAGTTTATGTCCCTGTTCCAAGAAAATTTCCGATTACGGTGCGCATAATCAACGTTCGCATGT
>JAGRFM010000165.1 GCA_020446045.1 Nitrosomonas sp. | reverse complement strand
TCTGTAGTTCTTTCGCCTGTGTCAGGTAATAACTGGTTACGCCAAAACGCGCCGATGCGACCTGCTTGATGGCGCTATTGCGCGAGTCTCCATTTGCATCGGGCACATAACGCGCCGGATCCTCGCCACCTTCGCCGGTGTTACTTTTACCACCGATGCTATTCATCGCAATGGCAAGTGCTTCGTGCGCTTCCTGACTGATTGAACCATAGGACATTGCGCCGCTTTTAAAGCGCTTCACTATGGTTTCAACCGGCTCCACTTCTTCGATAGGAATCGGACTGTCGGCGGGTTTCAGTTCCAGCAGGCCGCGCAAAGTTGCCAGCCGTTGCGACTGGTCATTGATAAGTGCTGTATAAGCCTTGAACGTTGCATAATCGGTATTGCGGCAGGCTTTTTGCAACAAGTGAACTGTTTTAGGATTAAACAGATGCAGTTCTCCATCGCTGCGGTATTGATATTGACCGCCGGCATCCAGTGTAGACGAGCTTGCGGACAGCACCGGAAAAGCGCGCATATGCCGCTGCTGCGCCTCTTGCGCAATTTCATCCAGATCGATACCGCCTACGCGTGAAGCCGTCCAGGTAAAATAGCGGTTGATAAAATCCTGATTAAGCCCGACCGCTTCAAAGATTTGTGCACCGCAATAAGACTGTATCGTGGAAATACCCATTTTGGACATGACCTTGACCACACCCTTGACCGCAGCCGTGTTGTATTTTTTCACGGCATCTTGGTAACTGATGCCATTCAACATTCCTTCACCAATCATATCGTTCAGACCTTCATACGCCATGTATGGATTAATCGCCTGCGCGCCATAACCCAACAGCAGACAAAAGTGATGAACTTCGCGTGGTTCTCCGGATTCAATCACCAACCCGACGCGCGTCCTTGTTCCCGCGTGGATTAAATAATGGTGCAATGCCGAACAGGCCAGTAAAGCCGGAATAGGCGCATGTGCGTGATCAAATTGTTTGTCCGACAAAATCAGTATCGTCGCGCCTGCTGCGATGGCCTGATCCGCGGCTTCGAATAATCCGTTCAGTGCCTGTTCAATCGCCGTCTTGCCATCAGCCACTTTGAACAACATGGGAATTGTTGCGGTTGTCAGTCCGGGGCGGTCGAGTTGACGCAATTTTTCCATTTCGCCGTTGTCAAGGATGGGGATTTGCAGTCTTAACTGGCGGCAATTTTGCGGCCCCGGTTGCAGCAAGTCGCCTTCTGAACCCAAAGTCAGCGTGGTGGCGGTAATTAATTCCTCGCGGATCGGATCAATCGGCGGGTTGGTGACCTGGGCAAAAAGCTGTTTAAAATAGTTATAGAGTAATTGCGGCTGATCGGATAGCACGGCCAGTGGAGTGTCTGTACCCATTGAGCCAATCGGCGGCACCCCATTCGTTGCCATAGGAGCCAGAATCAGGCGCAAGTCTTCAAAGGTATAACCGAATACCTGCTGGCGCCGCAAGGTGACACGGTGGTCATGCGTTGGCGGAAAATCAGTGATATTTGGCAGGTCATTGAAATGCAAACCATTTTCATCCAGCCACTGCCGGTAAGGCTGCGCCGTGGCAATTTGCTGTTTCAATTCATGGTCGCTGATAATGCGTTGTTCAAGCGTGTCGACCAGAAACATGCGGCCGGGTTTGAGCCGCCGTTTTTCAAGTACGCTTTCCGGCGGCACGTCCAGCACGCCGACTTCCGAAGCCATAATCACCAGATCATCCTTGGTGACATAGTAACGTGATGGACGTAAGCCGTTACGGTCAAGCATGGTCCCGACACGGATTCCATCGGTAAATGCGATTGATGCCGGGCCGTCCCAGGGCTCCATCAGGCTACTGTGGTATTCATAAAAAGCGCTTTTCTCGGCATTCATATGTTGATGTTTTTCCCAGGGTTCCGGAATCATCATCATCATGGCATGCGGCAAGGAACGACCACTCAATCCGAGAAATTCAAGGCAATTATCGAATTTGGCTGAATCGCTGCCGTCGTCCTGAATAATGGGCAGCAATTTTGACAGGTCATCACCGAAAAAGCCGCAGTTGAGCATCGCCTGACGCGCACGCATCCAGTTCTCATTTCCCCGCAGAGTATTAAATTCCCCATTATGAATCGAATAACGGTAGGGATGTGCGCGTTCCCAACTCGGAAACGTATTGGTGCTGAAACGCGAATGCACCAACGCGAGCGCTGACTCAATCAAGGTATCGGACAAGTCGGGGTAAAACGTGACAACCTGCCGGGGTGTGAGCATACCCTTATAAACCAGTGTCCGACACGAAAAACTGGGCGCATAAAAATAGTGACCGCCTTCGATGTTTCCGTAGCGAATAGCGTTCTCTGCCAGTCGGCGAATCACATACAGTTTGCGCTCAAATGCCATGTCATCCTGCAATTCGGCATTGCGACCGATAAAAATCTGGCGTACAAACGGTTCACAGGCTTTGGCGGTGTCGCCAAGATACAAGTTGTCGGTGGGAACGCTGCGCCAGCCAAGGATTTGCTGACCTTCCTGGCGCACGATTTCTTCAAGGCGCTTTTCGCACTGATGGCGCTGCTCCCTGTCAGGCGGCAGGAAAACCATGCCGACACCGTACTGCCCAGGTTTTGGTAAGTGGAACCCGAGTCCGTCACACACATGCTGCAGGAATGCATGCGGGATTTGCAGCAAAATGCCGGCGCCATCGCCGGTATTTTCTTCGCAGCCGCAAGCGCCCCGATGATCAAGATTATGCAATACTGTTAGCGCTTGTTCTACGATCTGGTGGGAGGCTTTCCCCTTGATATGGACAACAAAACCAATACCGCAGCCATCATGTTCAAAGACCGGATCATAAAGACCTTGCTTGGGCGGAATACTGCGTATTGTCATCTCTTTACACCTCTTGGTGTCTTTTAATTGATTATTATCGCAAATCGGTTCAGTACTAATGTCTAAAAAATATTCACACAGCCATTAATTGCCATTATCCACTTTTTTGGTTGTAATGGTACCTTTGTTTTATTGTTGCATAAGAATGTTATTTGCAACGTATCCGGACGACTGTAATAGCCGGATTCATTGATGGAGGAAATAACGCATGACAAAACGTATCGCTCTAATTCAGGGACATCCCGATGCGCAAGCACGTCATTTCTGTCATGCGTTGGCGGATGAATATCTAAAAGGCGCAGAAAGCAAAGGACATGCGGTGCGATGTATCGAAGTGTCGGCGCTGGACTTTCCCGTCCTACGAACCAAAGAGGATTTTGATCATGGCGTGCCATTGGATGTGATAAAGCAAGCCCAGGACGTAATTCGTTGGGCCGATCATTTGGTGATCATTTACCCTTTGTGGCTTG
>JAGRFM010000029.1 GCA_020446045.1 Nitrosomonas sp. | reverse complement strand
ATTGCCACCCGGTCACTTCATAGCCCTTTTCCTGCAGGCATCGATTGACGAAGTTGGCATAAGCCTGGTTGGGCTGTGAGGGTCTTGTTGCGGTGAAAATGCCTCTGAACAATCCCCAGACAGCACCACTAGCTGCACCTATCAAAGAACCCGTGCCGGCCGAACCGGATATTGCGCCGCCAACAGCACCGCTTGCCGCACCGACACCGGCGCCCATAACCGTATTTGCCGCCACATTGCCGGCCGCACTACTGCTGTTTTCTTGGGCGCCAGCCGATTCAGCCAATTGTCTGCAGTATTCGATATCGTGTTCGGCAACTTCCCGGCCGACCGACCGGTAATATACGTTTGGGTATAATACCGGGCCGGTGCTGGCACATGCCGACAATAACAGTACAATCATTCCCGGTGTTAATCGTTTAATTGATTGCATAATATTTTCTCTCAAAAAATAACCAAAACGAATACCCCGTGTATCCACCCATCTTTTCATTTGCTGGCTTTGGTCATACCTCATTTCTTTATCTTAAGATTAGCCAGATCATTAGCCATAAATTCTTCATGATATTTTTCTTCTAATGCGTACAATAAATGTATTCTTTCTTTAGGTGACATTTTATCGATTGCGTCATATCCCATCGTTTCTTCGGCATCTCTCATCGCAAGCCGAGGCACTAATTCTTCCCAGAATTCTGCATTATTATAATTTTCAATGATCTCGTTAACTTCACTGGTGTCTTCATACTCTCTTGTTTCATAATATTTATTTAGTTCTTTGTTAGCTTCTATCAAATTTCCACACCCCATTTCTTCAGCATATGAATAAAATTTCTGGACTAGATCCTGGTACTTCTTTTTCTCTGGCATTTCTTCCTGGTCATGCGCCGTTAGCATCCACTCTCCGAGATGAAGGATATCAAGTAACAATCGATATTCCTTTTTTGTAATATTTATTTTCATATTCAAATTTTCCTAGAAAACCAAACGTGGGCAATTGAGACCCAATATCCGGATGATTGGTATGGTGTAAAATTCAGGTTAACTATACCAATTAGAAGATTATCATAACCAAGATCATTTTTATGCGGCCTGTTTCACAAATTCATACGCTTTAAAAAATCCTCTATCACCTGACCCAGACCAGGTTCGCCCACTTCGGCGAATTCATAGCGAGCGCGCACCACAGGCTTGTTGATATCGATCAGGGCTTGCAGGTCGCAGGGTGTTCCTGAGACGACGACATCGGCATCGGCGGCATTAATGGTATCTTGCAGTGCTTTCAGTTGTGAGGGGTGATAGCCAACTGCGGGAAGCACTGAACCGATATGGGGATACTTTGTATATACCGCGCTGATTTCATCCACCGCATAACGGTGCGGGTCGATGATTTCCCTGGTCTGTGCCGCAATTGCCGCAACGTAACCGGCGCCATACGACATGCTGCCGTGGGTGATGGTTGGTCCATCTTCTACGACGAGCACGCGTTTGCCGCGTACCGCTTCCGGGTCATCGAGTTGAACTGGAGAAGCGCCACGCACGATTGTCGCGTCTGGATTGATACGTTGCGCGTTTTCCGTCACGCATTGTATGTCCGCCTCGGATGCTGAATTCACTTTGCCGATCAGAACGACATCGGCCATGCGCAGTACCGCTTCACCGGGATGATGCGTGGTTTCATGGCCGGGGCGCAGCGGATCGACCATGACGATATGCAGGTCGGGACGGATAAATGAAAAATCATTGTTTCCACCATCCCATAAAATGATATCGGCCTCGGCTTCTGCGCGTTTGACGATCTCGGCATAATCGACACCGGCATAAACAATGTTGCCAAGTACCAGATGCGGTTCATACTCTTCACGTTCTTCTATGGTGCACTCAGCGTTATCCAGATCAACCTTGCGCTCGAACCGCTGAACGGCCTGATGCTCAAGATTGCCGTAAGGCATAGGGTGACGTATCACCGCTACTTTCAGGCCATGTTGTTTCAATTGACTGGACAGCCAGCGCGTTGTCTGCGATTTGCCGCACCCGGTACGTACCGCACACACGGCGATCACAGGCACTTTTGCTTTCAGCATGGTGCGTTCGGGGCCAAGCATCAGGAAATCAGCACCTGCTGCAAGGGCGATTGAGGCTTTATGCATAACCCGCGCATGGCTGATGTCGCTATAAGCAAAGACGACCTGATCGATATGCGCTTTCTGACAAAGCTGCTGTAACTCACTTTCATCGGTAATCGGAATGCCATCCGGATACAGTTCGCCTGCCAGTGACTGCGGGTAGCGGCGTCCGGCAATATCCGGGATTTGAGCTGCAGTAAATGCGACGACTTGGCTATTCGGATCGTCACGGTAGACCGTGTTGAAATTATGAAAATCACGCCCGGCTGCGCCCATGATTACGATGCGGGTGGGTTTGCTTTGATTGTATGGCATTGTTGATTAATTCACTTCAATCCATTAGTCAGTTTAACCTAAAAACCTCAGTTGGATGGTGTTTAGAGTGCTTTGTTTTTTATTTTTGGCAAGACGCAATTCGTTGTAATAACAAGTTATTACAACGAATTGCAACACCGCAAAAATTAAAAAACAATGTGCTATAAATAGCATAGTGTTGCCCACCATTCAGGCTAAGGAATTTTCCTGAAGTTTATATTTTTATTCATCAAGTTTGCACTTTTTATAACGGTCAACTGAGGTTTTTAGGTTTATACCAGGTTACGCTTGATGCGGCGGTTCCAGTTTTGGGAAAAGACGCGTGTATCGTTTTCATACGCGTCAAGCTCGGCATCCAGATAAAAATTGTTTTCATCGCAGTGCAAAACCGTGCGTGTAATGGTTTTGACTTTCCAGTCACCGCGTTGCAAACTTCTCGTCCATAATGTTTCGCCTCTGGCCGAATTGAAATTGTCACTCTGGTAGGAATACCATTCTTCAGTTTTTCGCTGTACTGTCAGATCAATGTCTTCGAGCCGGTAAATGCCGTTATTGTTGATCACTTCCAGCGTGGAACAATCTTTATCCAGGTCCCGTATTACGCGCCAGTTATGATGGCCTTCCGTGATCTGACGTTGTTGGCTGGTGACGGAAGCTTCAGCGTCTGGGAATTCAATCGATTCTTCTTTTGGTGATCGTATCGGCAGGGTTAAACGGCTGTTGATCGTGTGAATTTTCAATTGAGTCGATTGCGGTGGCGGCCAGGCCAACGGAAAATAAGAAGACGAAATGGCAATACGAATGCGGTGACCTTCCGGCAGGCGCTGTGCCACATCATTCAATTGCACGCGAATGCAATAGGGTTTACCGGGCGCTAATGGCGATGGATTGGCATGGTTGTCGCGATGGGTCAGGTTCAGCAGGCCATACGTTACACGCGTTACCTTGTTATCCGGTCGCATGTCGGATAACCGCACGGCGATCATCGCCACCGGTTGGTTTGCTGATAATTCCAGTTCAAGTACCGGCGCACCCAGTATTTCGAGTGTTTCCGGCAACGGCGCGGTGGTGAATACCAATGCACCACCGTCTTCTTCGCGCTGGTCATGCGGTAGATCCGGCGTAGCGCTATACGAACACCATTTGCCGGCAAACAGCCCGTTGCTCAGTGGGGATTGCAAAGTCAGAACATGATCCGCTACGGTTTCATGTTCATCGACCAAGCGGTATTCATCGAGCATGTACGTGCGCAAGGTAATATCGGGAGAAGGCCAACTCGATTCGCTGACCCAGCGGCCATAGCGTTGATGATAAAACGTGGATGGCGGCATGCTGTCGAGCATCCAGGCGCGCAACATGGGCTCGTTCATAATCCCGGATTCCTTGTTTTTGAGCCATTTGTCCCACCAGCGCAGGCATTCCTGCAAAAAACCAATCGCGGGGCCGGGCATACCCAAATGGGGATACTTATGACTCCACGGGCCAATCAGTCCTAAACGCGGGCCCGGTAAATGCTTTAGCAAACGGAAAACGGCGTTGGAATAGCCGTCGGCCCAGCCGCTGACCGCCATGACCGGGGTTTGTACCTTGGAGAAATCCTCGCAGATTGACCCATGTTGCCAGTATTCATCCCGGTGTTGATGCTGCAGCCAGGTATCCAGCCATAGTCCGCTGCCCTGTAACCGTTCAAACCACATGTCGCGCCATTGGTCGCCGACAATTTCTGGATCGGGCGGCAGCGAATTATACGCAAACATGGTCGAAGCCCACGAAAGATTATCGCCAAGCAGGCAGCCGCCCATGTAATGTACATCATCGGCATAGCGGTCATCGGTGGAACACACGCTGACAATAGCCTTGAGTGCAGGCGGTTGCATCGCGGCAATCTGCAGACCGTTGAAACCACCCCAGGAAATACCGATCATCCCGACAATGCCATTGCACCAGCGTTGTTGCGTCAGCCACTCGATAATGGCAACGCCATCGTCGAGTTCCTGTTGCAGGTATTCGTCGCGCAGCACGCCTTCGGAATCACCGCTGCCACGGATATCCACACGAACACACGCATAGCCATGACCGGCAAAATACGGATGCAGGGTTTCATCGCGCAAACGCACGCCGTCCCGTTTGCGGTACGGGATATATTCGAGGATAGCCGGGACTGGATCGGTTTGCGCATTTTCCGGCATCCAGATGCGTGCCGCAAGCCGTGTGCCGTCGGGCATCGGTATCCACTGATGTTCGATATGCTGAATGCTGTGCGGGAAATCTTCAACGGTTTTCATGTCATGATCTTTCTATGATTCCTCAAATGGTGGGATCAAGTTCGATATGCATTGCCTGCTGTACGTCGCGGTATTTTTGCAACAATTCTTTTTGACTATTTCCACCCAGGAAAATGACCGCAATTTCATAGCTGTAACTGTCCTGATCCCTGAGTTCGGACAAACGCATCCCGCTATGGATATGCAATTGAACTTCTGCACTCGGAAATTTTTGTTTGAGCGCCAGCAAATCCTTTTCGGAAGGCACATGCCTGACATAAGCATCGTGATAAATACGCCACATGAATTTGGCGGCAACCTTGTATTTGCCCTGACGATGCGGAAAATCAGGCTTTTGTCCCAAAGCCAGCTCCAGCATTACTTTTTGGTGCGTCGCGCCATCGACATCGCGAAACAACGGGCAGTGCGACTTGGAAATCCGTGTATTGATTTCCAGCAGCCAGATTTTATCCGCCGCTTTGTCATGATGCTCCCAGTAATATTCGATGTTAAACGGCCCGTTGTCAAAACCGATATGTTTGAGGAAACGCTCCGTTACCGCAATCATTTTCTGCTGAATGCGTTGTGGAATCGTTGACGGATATTGATAACGCGCAAAGCTCGAACGGTGCTGACCTTCCCGGATCGAGTCGACAACACCGTAAACGGTAACCTCGCCATCATACACATAACCTTCGAGCGTGCATTGCCGCCCTCGGGAAATAATTCCTTCGACAATACAGTGATTGCCGTCAACGGCAGCGATTTCGTCCGGTAAATTGGCAAACTGAAGCATATAGTTGAACGGCTTGGCGAGGCGATGGATTTTCTGGCGAATAATCCGGATGACATGGTCGAGCTCTACGTCATTGCGTACTTTAAACCCCAGATGCGATGAAGCGGCTTTGACCGGTTTGATCCAGAACGGGTATTGAACGGTAATCGATTGACGGTAATTGTCGTCAAACGGATTTACGGCGCAAAAGTCAGGGATATATTCCGGCACCACCTTTTTTTGTTCCAGCCGGCACCAGTATTTATGTTCGCAAATGAGCACCGCTTTATAACTCGGGGATGGCAATTGATAGGGTTGCCTGAGCAGCGGCAGCATAATGCTGACCGGGAAATCCCAATACCCGACAATCGCATCGATAGTGCCGGGGTATTGATTTAATTGTTCAAGCGCGCCTTCATACAACGTCTGTGCCTGAAACTCCGGTCCTGCCTTGACCTGCTGATAACTGAAAAGATCGTGGAAGTGATAATGCCTCGCCGACTCAAGCGCCTGCATTTGTGACACATTGAATGTATCGGCGCCAAACACAAAAATGTTTTTTTCAACGGATCTCATTTTTTTCCTGAATGAAGCTATCTTTCATAATCTTATCACTTCTGAGCAGTCATGCGGGTGTGAGTAGTTTGCCGGGGAAACGGTGGCGGTGAATTGTCACCTTTTTAGGGGTGGCAAATAAATTTTATTTAATTCAACTGCTTGATGACGCTGTGGAGCAATGAGTAATCCTGATTTTGTGTTGTTGTGGCTAAAACCGGATCAATCGCCATTTTTGAGTATTTCAATGGATTCACGGGCGGCAGATGCAATGTTTGAGTCCGGGGATTGTGACAATTCCTCAAGATAGGTTAGGGCGCTGGGGTCGCCCAAATCGCCGAGTAGCTGTATTAATCCGGCATTCGGTTCCGATTGCTTCATGTCCTCGATCAACAATTGAATATTGATTCGCGGCCCGAGTTTCACCAGCGCCATGTAAGCCGCAGTCGAAGTATCTTCATCGCCATGGATCAATGCGGTGACGAGTTTGCGCATACAGGTATCCGGGAACACATGGGCCAGGCCATAGTTTCCCAGTACGCCTATCACCCCCAGGCCACGCCAGGGTGAAGATTGTTTGTTTTGATTCATATCATGGACATACGCTGCGAACCAGTTGTGGGACGTTTTTCTTTTTCCATAGCGTTGGATCGTGCGAATCGGAATGTCCAAAGAAAGAAATCTTTTTGATTCTCTCTGATTGAGCAACTGGCGTGCCTTGATAATCCTGCTTGCCGCCATCAATTTTTACCACAAGATCAATAGTCGAGTGAATATTGAATAAGGTGTTGCTTGAAACATTCGCCATGTTGGGAAGATTCCAGTCACGCACCGGCGGGCTAAGCTGTATCAATGTGCAGGAAGGTATCTGGCGCGTGATCATGTTGACCACGTTATTCCCATGACTATGCGCAATAATACGCAGCTTTTTAGTGGGGTGGCTGTTACACCATGACAGGAGTTTTTGGGCGGCCTTGCCCCATATGTTTTTCAGCCCTGTTTTAGTTAAGGCATATCGTCCGCTCCAAAAAAAGAAATCCGGATCGGAATACAGATCCTTGTAGACATTTCTCTTAATATACTGATGAAAATCGCCGTCCGGTTTATACCAACTGGAATCCTTGGCAAACGTTCCATGGACAATAATCGTCATCGAGTTCTTAACAGGCTGAATCGGTGTTTGCGGCTCATCGTCTTTCGCGGTGCCCTGCATTTTTTTCACATGTTTAAGATCAATTTTTGCCAGACAATGCGCGGATATTATTTTTTCTTCTTCATCATCACTGTCGAGTCCGCTAACGAGGATGGGAATAGCCGCTTCTGCTCCTGTAGCCTGCCAGTAGGCATAGGCGCCACAACAACGGGAGATTGGATCGCTGTCAAACATGCTTAATCCCAGTTGGCGTATGGCCAGATCTTCTACCGATTCACCTTTGCCTTTTTTTATCGCTTTGTTGCATATTTCTTTGCGTGCTTTAGGGGTCAGAACCTGGTCTGCCAGTTTTCCGGACTTGAGAATCAAATCATGCCCCGTATTCCTTATTCCGGTTCCTTTAAACGGTTCTACCGCAGAAACGCTGTGTAAGTTTTTTATCAAGGTTTCTGCCGGGGTATGACTGATGCT
>JAGRFM010000164.1 GCA_020446045.1 Nitrosomonas sp. | reverse complement strand
TGGTGGAGACGGCGGGAATCGAACCCGCGTCCGCAAGCCCTCTACAGGCAGTTCTACATACTTAGCCATGTTCTTTAATTTGACCTGACAACCGACAACCGGCAGCCTGATGGCAGGCGAGTTACCTTTTATTTAACGCTCTACAAAGTAACCCTGCAGTGCGCGATCCCCGTTAATAACTCTGCTGTCTGTTGCCAGACCCGGCGTTGAGGCCCACCGGTGCAGAGGCTAGCCTATTAAGCGGCTAAAGCGTAGTTTTCGTCGTTTGCGACTATTGTTTTCAGATGGATTTACGAGGTAATCTGATCCTCGGTATGCCCTACTCTGCTTTGCAACCCACGTCGAAGCCAGATCGTCCCCTGATTCTGTGTGGCGCTACTACTTAAATGATGCTACTAAGATAAGGTCGAATCGATAAAGTTCAACCTCAATCAGGATTTCATTCTATCATCTGATTTAAAGATAAGCGAGTAGGTCTTGGGGATGATTGATCATGTACCGGGCGCCCCAGGTTTCTGGGGGCTGGTCATTACCCAGATAACCATAGAGCGCAACAACGGGCTCCATGCCTGCTGCAAGACTGGCTTTAACGTCCCGTTGGTCGTCGCCCAAATAGAGGCATGTGGTCGGCAAAACTTCAATTTTCCTGCAAGCGGTCAGGAGTGGTTCCGGGTGTGGTTTGGTACGGCTGGTTTCGTCGCCACAAACGACACTGGCAACACGGTTTTGCAGGCCTAGTTTCTCGATCAGTGGATAGGTGAACCTTGCTGGCTTGTTAGTGACGATTCCCCACGGCAGATTTTGTTTTTCAAGCTGGTCGAGTAATTCGGCAATTCCGGGAAATAGTTGCGTATCATGACAAAGCCGTTGCGCGTAAAACTCCAGAAATTCATCGCGCATTTCCATGTAACCGTGATCTTCGGGACCGATATTGAATCCCAGTCTCAGCAAACCCCGTGCTCCGGCCGATGCCACGGTACGAATTTGATCAATAGGTATTGGTTCTAAATCCCGTTCAATACGCTGCCGGTTTAACGCATACCCGAGATCAGGGGCCGTATCGGCAAGTGTTCCATCAAAATCAAAGAATACAGCGCTTATCATTCTTCTTCGGGCGCGCGGTATGCCATGATGTAGTTGACGTCGGTATCCGGTCCCAATGCATAGATTTTGGTGAAAGGGTTGTAGGTCATGCCGATCAGCTTTTCATCGGCCAGTCCTGCGTTACGCGCCATACGGGCCATCTCTGAAGGTTTGATGAAATTGGCGTATTCATGGGTCCCACGTGGCAGCAATTTAAGTATATATTCTGCGCCGATAATGGCAAAGACATAAGATTTGAGATTACGGTTAATGGTGGAAAAAAACACCCAACCGCCCGGTTTTGCCAGCTTCGTGCAAGCGCGAATGACGCTCATCGGATCGGGAACATGCTCCAGCATTTCCATGCAGGTGACGATGTCGTAATGCTGCGGTTGTTCTTTAGCAAGCGATTCAGTGGTGATTTTGCGATATTCAACCTGCTGACCGCTTTCCAATAAATGCAATTTGGCTACTCTGAGTGCTTTATCGCTCAAATCGATTCCGGTAACCTTAGCACCGCGTGTCGCCATACCTTCTGATAATATACCGCCGCCGCACCCAACATCCAGGACGACTTTGTCTTTAAGGCCTGCAAGCCCTTCGATATAATCCATACGCAATGGATTGATTTCATGCAGGGGTTTGAATTCGCTGTTGGGATCCCACCAGCGGTGCGCGAGCTGACTGAATTTTTCCAGTTCTATAGGGTCAGCATTAATACCGTCGTCTTTCATGACTATTCCTTTACTTTGTGATCTGATCTAAATACGGTAATCAGGTTGCCAGTCGTTTTTGCCAATATGCAGTTCTGTTTTGCAGTTCAAACAGATTTAACGTTGTTAATTGTTTATTTTCGACCAGCATTTTACCATTTACCCAGACATGACTCACGTGCTCGCGGTTGGCCGCATACACTATATGTGATATGGGATCGAAACATGGCGTCAAATTCAGATCTGAAAAATCGATGGCGGTAATATCGGCTGCTTTACCCGGAGAAATGGAACCGGTAATTTCTTCCAGACCAAGCGCACGGGCTCCATTGATCGTTGCCATTTGCAATGCCTGATAAGCAGGCAGAGTATTGGCTTTTCCACTGACTGCTTTAGCCAGCAAAGCAGCAAGCCGCATTTCTTCAAACATATCAAGACGATTGTTACTGGCAGCACTGTCTGTCCCTAATCCGACATTGATACCGCTATCCAAATATATTGCAACGGGGGCAAATCCGCTGGCCAGTTTAAGATTTGATGAGGGACAATGCACAATGTTGCAGCCATTCCGCTTTATGAGTTTTATATCCGATTCGTTCAAATGAATCATATGAACGGCGATCAAATTGGGGCTTAATAATCCGAGCTGCTGAAGCCGCTCGATGGGACGGAAACCATGTGCTTCTTGATCGATTCGTATCTCGTCTTCTGTCTCATGCAGGTGAAGATGAATCGGTACATCAAGTTGCTCGGCATAGGTGAGGATACTGGAGAATGTTTTATCGCTGACCGTATAGGGCGCATGGGGTGCAAAGCTGAAGGACAATAGCGGTTCAGATTGCAGAGTATCGCGTAGCGCCATGCCTTTGGCCAGGTAGTCATCTGCGTCGCTGGCATAGGCCGTGGGAAAATCAATTGCAATCATCCCGATCATGGCGCGCATTCCAGCAGAAAGAACAGCTTGGGCAATGGCTTCTGGAAAAAAATACATGTCGTTAAAGCAGGTGATGCCGCCTCTGAGCATTTCGGCGCAGGCCAGTCGCGTGCCGTCGTAAACAAAGGTTTCATTGACATGACGCTGTTCTGCCGGCCAGATATGTTCCTTTAACCATTCCATGAGTGGAAGGTCATCTGCCAGACCACGCATTAATGTCATTGCAGCATGTGTATGCAGATTGATTAAACCGGGAATCAAAGCATGATTCGATAAAACAATACGTTGCTTTGGATCGTATCGGTTAATGGATTCGCTGACAGGAAGTACATCAACGATTTTTCCCTGATGGATAACAACGGCATGATTATCAAGTGTGGAATGATCGGGCTCAGCCGGAAAAACCCATCGCGCCTCAATTAAAGTATCAACGGATATATGTGTTTGTTGCATAACATTTCAGCGATAATGCAGAAAAAAAGCCCTGCACTCATGCAGGGCTTTAAACTTTCAAAAATTGAAGTTTTGAGAGTCTAGATTAGAACTTAGCGCACGCCTGAAACTTCAATATCAACACGGCGGTCAGGCGCCAGACAGGCTTTAAGCGCTTGTCCTGATTTTCCGTTACAAGCACTGCCAGTAACGGGATTTTCTTCCCCTTTACCGCTGGCATAGATTCGGCTTCCATCAATGCCTTTTGACATGAGATATGATTTAACTGCATCGGCACGTCTTTCTGACAGTCTCTGGTTGTATGCAGGAGAACCGATTCTATCGGTATGACCTACTACAACGACTGCCTCATAGCTAACAGTCTGTAGCGCATTAGCAAGGTCGTCCAGTTCGGCTCTGCCTTCCGGTTTCAATTGAGCGCTGTCAAAATCAAAGAAAGCATCAGCATCGAAAGATTTCGTCTCGGGTGCCGGTACAGGTGCTGGAGCTGGCTCTGGTTCTGGTTCTGCTTCTGCTACTTTTTCATAGCCATCACAGCCTTCAATATTTTTATGTTCCTCCTCATTCCAGTAACCTGTGCGCCAGCAGTGGTTGCCCAGATCATACGTACTACGCCACACTGCCCCCTCGTGATGCTCCGAAGCATAACCCTCAGGTTGTGCTACATCGCCTCCATGGCTATGATCCGATTCCCCCGCGCTAACGGTTGCCGCACTCGTTAAGAATGCTGGAAAAAGAATCATTCCAATCAGTTTTTTCTTGGCTGACAATTTATTCATGCTGTTATCCTTTATAAGTGAAAACTTCAAATTTAGATTATTTGCTATTTGTATCTGTCAAACAGCAAAAAGCCGTCCCACCATTTAAAATTCTTTCCACGTATGATGTGCTGATGCGATTATGAGTTTATATTCTGATTTTTGTCAAATCCACGTGTAACATATATACAACACCATCAACTAACACATTGATACGTCATCAAATAACAAACTACGCGCATCATTTCTTTCCATTGTCAGAAAGCCATAAAAATACATTGGGTGTCGTAATTATCATACACTCACTATCCACACTGGAATCTGTTTTTTCTATAATGATGTATTTCAAGCAAAAACAGGCCTCTTAAGGTTGAAGTTTTATCGATGTTTACGGTCGCGACGACTCCGGTATTCATTGCGTTCATTTATTCGGTTCAACTGGTAACCCGTAATTTAAGGCTAATGCGAGGAAAGGAACCATTTGAGCAATTAACCCCGTTGTGCCTTTTGATAATAGAATAATTATTTCCTGCAAGGCACGACTTGCTATACACACCGACAGACTCACTGAACCCGGCAATATCAAATTGAAATAGCACCAGGGGCTGTTAACAATTATCCTGGAATTTAGTTTTTCCTACTTTTTTAGTCAGAAATTTACTCCAATAACCGTTAGAATAAGCATTTATTTCTGCAGCAAAACATTGTTAAAGAAGCCACCGGTAGGTAATTTAACAACCGGCACTAAAGTTCTATCGATCCGATGCCCAGAATGTTACGACGCAACATTGCGATTATTTTATTTATTGTTGCTTTCTTTGCCACTCATCAGGCAACAGTCAATGCTTCCCGCCCGCCAGCAACGCTATCCCACGTTCAAAACCCGCTAATGGATATGAGTATTGAAGAACTCATGGACATTGAAGTAACCACGGTATCCAAGCATAGCCAGAGATTAACCGAAGTTGCATCAGCAGTTTATGTGATTACTCAGGAAGATATTCGCAGATCGGGCGCCACCAGCATCCCCGAAGCATTACGTATGGCGCCTGGCGTTCATGTAGCGCGTATCGGGACGGATAAATGGGCAATCAGCATACGGGGATTTAGCGGACGGTTAGCGAACAAACTGCAAATTTTGATGGACGGACGTAGCGTATATACGCCGATGTTTTCCGGCGTTTTGTGGCAACAGCAAGATACGCTGTTGGAAGATATCGAACGCATCGAAGTAGTTCGCGGACCCAGCGCGACAACCTGGGGCGTTAATGCGGTCAACGGTGTGATTAATATCATCACCAAGAAGGCCGCGGACACGCAAGGAACCTTGCTGACTGCCGGTGGCGGCAGCTTTGAGAATGGTTTTTTGGGTGCACGTTATGGCGGAAAAATTAATGACCACACCCCTTTCAGGATTTATACCAAAGGATTCAAACGTAACAATACCACCACCCTGAATGGTGATCATGCGCAAGACACATGGCGCCAGGTCAGAGCGGGATTTCGTCTCGATCACACCCGTGGAATTGATGCATTCACCCTTCAGGGAGACGTTTTTCATAACAAAATCGGAGACCGTGTCGATATTCCGGTTGCTTCATTTCCTTTTACCCGCACCGGCATAGCGGATGGCAGGGATACCGGTGGCAATGTCCGTGTGCGTTGGGATCGTACAATATCCGATCAATCTTCCATCATGCTCCAAGTTTACTACGATCGCAACCGCTTCAAATTGGACCCGGTCGTTAATTTCGACGCGGAAAGTTTTGATGTTGATTTCCAGCACCGATTCCCCCTATTAAAACGCAATGATGTAACCTGGGGACTAAATTACCGGCTTTATCACAACACATTATATGACGCCGAACTGATCCGTTTTATTCCGCGTGAAAAAACCGACCATCTGGTTAGCGGGTTTCTCCGTAACGAATTGATGCTGATACCCGATCAGGTAAGAGTCAGTGCTGGCGTACGGCTTGGTTACAACAGCTTTTCCGGTTTTGAAGTACAGCCCAATGCCCGCTTGCTATGGACAATCACCCAGAATAGCTCGGCCTGGATGTCCGTTGCAAGAGCTGTACGCATACCGTCCCGGTCCGAAAATATTCGCCTGAATCTCCAGGTATTGCCAGGAATACCGGGTTTCCCACCCTCTCCGGCACCCATTATGGCGCAACTGCAAGGCCGGGGACAATTCGGCCCGGAAAAGCTGATTGCATACGAAATGGGGTTTCGCCATCAGTTCACACCGCAGGCTTCATTTGATGTCACCGGTTTTTATAACGACTACAGTAACCTGAGAGATCTCAATCCGGGCCAAATCACACCGGGCACCAGCCTGCCGCCGCATATCATTTTGCCTGTCCTGGCATCGAACAACGCATCCGCCCATTCATACGGCATAGAAATCTCTGCGGACTGGCGGTTAATGGACAGATGGCGTCTGCAAGCCAGCTACAGTTACCTGAATATTCATACACGGGCCAACACCCTGTCAAAGCAGTTCGATGCCACAACCGGCGGTGCCGACCGGGCCAACCCGCACCATCAATTGTCGGTACGCTCAAATTACGATATTTCAGACCGGCTGCAAATGAACCTGTGGCTGCGCTATGTCAGCGGCATTTCGTTTTATAACATACCGAACTATGTCACCATGGACGCGCAACTCAACTGGCGCCCGGAAAAGAATATCGAGTTTTTCCTGACTGGGCAAAATTTATTTCAGGAACATCACCAGGAATATGTCTCTGATTTCATTCCAACCACACCCAACCGGATTCCACGAGGGATTTATGTAGGCGCCAGGTGGCAGTTTTAAGCAATACTACAACCATTACTGACAGATTAAAGGACATTTTGTAGAATATCGAAGCGTAAACTGTGTTTTTAGTCACCTCAAAGACCACTAAGTCATGCAGAAATTGTACATCCATATTGGATTACCCAAAACCGCCACATCCAGTAT
>JAGRFM010000163.1 GCA_020446045.1 Nitrosomonas sp. | reverse complement strand
TATGTGTATTAGTATTCCACCGAAGTATTCGGTATCAAATGTAGTGGGTTTCATAAAAGGTAAAAGTGCGATAGCGATATTTCGCCAATTTGGTAGGAAAAGGAATTTTACGGGAGAAAGTTTCTGGGCTCGAGGCTATTTTGTATCCACAGTAGGGTTAGATGAAGAAATGGTAAGAGCATATATACGAGAACAGGAAAAAGAAGATGAGCGTATTGAGCAAATGACGCTGGATATGGACACGCCGCTTTAGCGGCTAGCAAACAGCCCCTTTGAGGGGCTCAAGCGATAAGCCTCCGGCTCTGCCGGAGGTAACTTAACTTCAGGCAAAAATGAACTCCGAAACTTCAGTTCTAAACTTAAAAGATATATGACCCACTACAAATCATATAACAACCTTTTTCTGAAATGATTTTCCTAAAAACTAAGTTTACAGTGTTGTTTTAAGAGCGTTTTCGGTGTATAAAAGAAAAATGAGTAACGGCTAATTATGTTGGATGAATATTTGAGGGTTGCCTTTGAGATAAATCATTAAATAAAGACTAAAGCATCGTTGTTTGAGCTAAAGTTTACGTTTGGTTTGTCGATAAAGTAACTAATCAAAATAAATCATAAGGAACCAAAAATTGAAAATCGATAATTCAATCCACACAATGCCAAATGTTGCGCAAGGTGAGAATAAAAAGCCTGCCGACGCAACCTCGGCACAGGATGTTAGGCATAATAATGTTAGCAGCCCGGTTCACATCAGTCCTCAAGCAGCAAATCTTCAATCAATCAATGCAAATGCAGAAAGTAATTCTGTTGTTGATGTGGGGCGTGTAGAACAAATTAAACAGGCTATTAGCGAAGGTACCTTTAAAGTAAATCCTGAAGCTGTAACAGACAAATTGCTTGAGACTGCCAAAGAATTAATCTTGTCTAAAGAAGGATAATTTGATGTCGGAAACACTGAATCTCGAAGAAATTACTGCAATCATTGAAAATGAGAAGAATGCTACACAATCATTTCTAGAGATTCTCAAAAAAGAGGAAGAGGCTTTAACACAAGGTCAGGTTAATGAACTTGACAAGCTCGTTTCAGAAAAAACCAAACTATTCAATCAGATAGAAGCAATTAGTGGACGGCGTTTGCAATATCTTTTAGTACAGGGATATCCCTCAAATAGAGAAGGAATGCAACGTTGGCTAATTGATCATTCAGATTGTGTTGAAACACAAAAATTGTGGCATCAATTGATAGATCTGGCTAAACAAGTACAGCAGATTAATGCAATTAATGGCAAAGTGATTGCAATACAACTTCAATACAATCAGCGATCATATCTGGCTTTACAAAGTGCTGCTGGCAACATATCTCTTTACGGACCCAAGGGTCAGGCATATATATAAAGTCACCGCATTACCATTCAAGCTGAACAACCAGAATTAACTGGCCCACCAGCAGTGACAACTGATGCGATCGGTAAACAAACCAATTGTTGTTCTTTGATGCGTTTCCCATGCCCACGCATGCTCAGCAATACTTGTCGTAGAGGAGTTGTAGTTTGCCTTTTATATTTGCCATAATGTATCGTGGATTGTTGCCCTTGCTGGTGTGTTCAAAGTTAATACAACCTGTTCCTGCACTATGTATTAGACAAGTGAATGGCAGTTCATGAGCCAAGGCTGCGGTTTGCAAGATATGCCGACGATGCGGTTGTGCATTGTTCGACCGTGCAAGACGCGCAACGGATTGAAGAGGTGCTGAAAAAGCGTTTTGAAAGATGTGGTCTGGAATTACATCCAGTAAAGAGTAAGATCGTATGCTGTAAAGCACACCGACCCTGGATGGCTTATCCGGTAAGCAAGTTCGAGTTTATGGGGTATGAGCTTCGACTCAGAATCGCAGTGACGCGTGAAGGATGAAAGTTTGTGTTTATGAGGCCAGCGATCAGTCCGTCATCGGCGAAGGCAATTCGGAAAGAGATCCGGGGTTGGGACATTCAGAACCGGAGCGATAAATCGATAGACGATTTGTCGTGTATGTTCTGAGCGAAGCTGCGTGGCTGGATCAGTTACTTTGGTTATTTCTACAAATCAGCGCTGTATCCGACTTTTTACAATCTGAACAGGAAACTGGTGAAATGGGCGACCCGGAAATACGAGAAGCTGAGACAGCGGCCACGCCATGCGTATTACTGGTTGGGTGCTGTTGCAAAACGGCAGCGTGACTTGTTTCCACACTGGCAGTTGCTGGGGCTGAAGCCGGCGATCGGAATGACAGGAGCCGGATGAGTCGAGAGGCTCACGTCCGGATCTGTGAGCGGCTGGGGTCTATGATCCCGGTCGACTCGACTGCGCATTAGTATTCCATCGAAGTATTCGGTATCAAATGTAGTGGGTTTCATAAAAGATAAAAGTGCGATATCGATATCTCGCCAATTTGGTAGGAAAAGGAATTTTACGGGAGAAAGTTTCTGGGCTCGAGGCTTTTTGTATCCACAGTAGGGTTAGATGAAGAAATGGTAAGAGCGTATATATGCAGGGCAATCGGGCTTAAAAACACTTGAGAATAGAAATTAGTTGAGGTATTAGGTTTATCATTTTGATTTCAAATGATAGACAAACCAATGGCAACGCCTTCAATCATTCATCATTTTTCAAGTATAAAAGACCCAAGAGTGGATAGGCAAAAGAAACATCAGCTCCAGGATATATTTTTTATCACTCTTTGTTCAGTTATTTGTGG
>JAGRFM010000162.1 GCA_020446045.1 Nitrosomonas sp. | reverse complement strand
TTTTTTATCACTCTTTGTTCAGTTATTTGTGGAGCGGACAATTGGGTGGCTATTGAGGAATTTGGTAAAGCCAAAGCAGCATGGTTTACCGAACTACTCGGTTTGCAACACGGGATACCCTCTCATGGCAATTAGGTAAGAAAAAGTGTATAGATGATGTAGAACCCAGCCTCGTTTAAAACGTTATTCCTAACATTTACACAATTCTGGATTCCATCCTAGGTTTAGCCTTACAATTTAACAATTCTGCTGTTTAGCAAATTGATTGCTTGTTGACGTTAACTGAATACGGGAATTTATTTTATCCCTTGGGCTAAGCGTACACAAGCGCTTTTTCATTTTGCCATTTGCTTCTTTTAAAGTGCTTCTCGATATATCTATTGTATTCTGACTTGTAGCGATTCCAATTCGAGACCACTTGCTTTCGATCGTGGAGCTAGCAATAGTCCAAGTACTTCCAAAGATCAATAAAGATAGAATTAAAATAATTGAAACAATTTTAGTCAATTTCATTAGTTTACCTCTTTAAAAAAAACAGTGTTAAGAACAAACGGTGCTGTATTGAATTGATGATTCAGTTCAACCACCACGTTTATATAGTCTAAGCAGGAACAAGAAAAATATCTGTGAGAATTCGCACAAGACAAAGAAATTGATTTCGGTACCTGCCTGCGATCGTGAAAAACTGATTTGGATTTTGGATTAATTGTTAAACCAAGATTTTCCATTAGAGTTTTTACAGCTTGCTAAACGACGTGCCAGAGGTTATCGCAACGTCAATAATTTTATCAATATGATTCACTTTCTATGTGGCAAACTTAAATTCACCTACCCATGGTATTTCATATCGAGCCGTTTATCAGATCACATCATGTTGGCGTCATAGCAAATAACCTGATTTTGCTTGCAATAGTCTAGAAATGATACATAAAAAAACGAATGGTTTTTCCTTTTAAATTCAATAAAATATATAGCCACCAACAATTAACGATGAAAGTGCCTTTAATTAAAACAGATGACGTAAACCTACAGTCCATGTATTGCGGTCACGATCTACCGTCTCATTTCTATCGATGACATTTACGCGTTGATACCCGCCAAAAAGATTCGTTCGCTTGCTAAAATGATACAACCCCCCAACAGTAAAGCTCTTAGCTTTGCGTTGTAGAGCAAAATTTGTACGATCTGCATCGGCCATGCCACCTTGCGCGATTAGCGTTGCATTTCCAAGTTTGTATTGACCGCCAACGTACCAGACTTGGCCATCTCCGCCGGGATTTATGGCAGAGTTACATTGTCTGGTTTCTTTTTCATTAATCGCACCTAAAGCAGCCGCATCCGAGCAGGTTGCGGCACCGATTGCATTATTGACAAATTCATACTGGCCCTGAATCTGAAAATCCTTATACGACCAGACGCCGCCGACTCGTCCGACTTCTTCGGTTTTGAGGTTAGCGGTTGTCACTTTTTTTTGCACAGTACTGACGTTATCCCTTGAGTATCCACCGAAAACCTGAAATTTATGATCCTGAAAGTCAAAATTATATTTTGCAGCAACCTGGACGTCCCATTCGCCATCCTCTCCGCCAGTTTCGCCGATATTGCCGCCAGTTCCACCAAGTGGACCGCCGAGATGGGCTTCAAGCTTTTCAGCGTCTCCTGGCATGAACAGAACGGCAAATGAAAAGCCATCGAATTCTCTAGAGGTAAAGCGAATAACGCTGTTGACTGCGGAATATGCGCCTGAACCCAGACCATTTGCACTCGCAATCATAGTGCCACCACTACCGGCGGCTTGCAGAGTTGTATACACGAATGGATCAATAGTCCAGCCACCGGCAAAGTCGGCAAATGGTGCATGCGTACGGCCGATTTTTAATGTACCGATAGCATCGTTGCTGATGCCAACAAAAATTTCCCGGCTGCCTTGAGTTGCACCATTAGTGTTGAAACCAAAGTCGATCATTGCCATCGCCTGGAAACCTTTGCCTAAATCTTCATACACACGAAAACCCCAAGAAGAAAAGAATGTTGGATCATTCACCGTGGACTGACTGGAAAACCCTTCGATATTAATATGGCTGTATTCCGACTGAATTCTTCCGACAATGGACATTTTCGTTCCAAAAGCAGACGTTGCAGCAATTGCAACAGCAAATCCGGCAAGTATCATGGCTATCAACTGTTTGTTCATCATAATCCTCTTATCTGAATTGTTTAAATAATTTGAAAACATAGTGTTATAAACACGTAATAAATGGTGCATCTATAATCTTCCCGGGCTTGCACGAGCCGGAAGATTTGGTTCCATCGTTACAATTTAATGAAAACGCGAATAAACGATAAGGCATTCGGATTTTGATAACTGTGATGATTCTCACATTACAGATTCATTTCCGGTAAATGGTGGAATCGTTGAGATGCTGTGAGAAAAGTCACAGAGAGAAACACTTGGCGCAGATAGAATTATTCTAGTTTTATGCTATGTTTTTACGGGATTGGTCTGGATTTTTCTAATCAATCCCGGATTTTCAAATCGAAAGATGCAGCATTGCTGCTTTCGATTGGGTTTTCTTAAATGATTGAAGCGTTGTTAATTCAATCATTTAAGAATTTTATGTTAATCATGGAGGGGAATTATAT
>JAGRFM010000028.1 GCA_020446045.1 Nitrosomonas sp. | reverse complement strand
TGCTGAATACACTTTTACAGGCTGATTAGGCACTTTCTGTGCAATGTTTTTCAACACGCCAACATCTGACTTTTTTGCACAAAAACCCTGTTAAGTACTTTTTGCAATTTTTTTCGCTGAATAGTTACGTTAAAGATAATATGATGTCCAGTGCTTCACACGAGCAGGTTGTCAGTTCCATGATTAATCTGGGGCATTATCTGGGACTCGAGGTCGTTGCAGAAGGTGTCGAAGATATTGAAACCTATGAATGTCTGAAAGCGCTCGGTTGTGATGTGATCCAAGGTTATTTTGTCGGCAGTGCCTTGCCAGTAAAAGCGTTGATGAGCAAAGTCGATTTATGGAGCAATACACAAAAATAAAAAATAGTGACCGGAATCAACAGGATTGATTTCCTGAAATCTGTAGCCTTCGTTCTTGTATGTTAGGTTTGTTTCAGTATATACTCCTGTACTGGCTGTTTTTCTAAACCTTGAAAGTTGTATTTATAATAATAATAACAACAAGTTTTAAACTCTATTAGACACAAAATATATTAGATAATTATTAGGAGAAGCAATGAAATATTCAGTATTTTTAGCAGCATTATTAGCACTTGTTATTTCTGGCTGTGGTTCAATGTTTGACGCTGCCGACATGGGAGATCCAAACATGGTGGATCAAGAATGCGAATTTGGTATTGATGGTAACGGTAACTGTCTTGCAGAAGGCGTTGATCCACGTCCATATGGTGGTACCAGCAAGCCAGGGCATTAATTAGACTCAAAGTTTTAATAGCCAACTGCTTTTATATGAAGCACACAAAACCGCCCACCCGGGCGGTTTTTTTATGTCGTAAATTTTTTTAAAGTCGTCTCCCGATAGGGAGTCATTTAGCTGATGGCGTGTTCGTTTGTCAACGGCCAGCCGATTAACAGTACGGTAAGTGTGACGATTGCAGTTAGTATATTCATGGGTAATCCGGCTTTCAAAAAATCCGAGAATCGGTAGCTTCCAGGACCATAAACCATCAGATTCGTTTGATAACCGATAGGTGTAGCGAAACTTGCTGATGCCGCCATCATAATCGCCAGGATGAAAGGAATATTATTAAGATCTGCTTTTTCGGTAATCTCCAGTGCAATGGGCAGCATAATGAGTGCAGCTGCATTATTAGTGATCATTTCGGTCAGTATCGAAACGGTCAGATAGGTCAGAATCAGCAAAAGCCAGGGGGTGCCACCGCTGAAATCAACAATATTATCAGCGATGTATTCTGCGACACCGGTTTTTTGCAAAGCGATGCCCAACGCAAAAGAAGCTGCAATGGTAATGATAACGGTCAAATCCAGACTTTTTTCTGCTTGATTGGCTGAGCAGCAACCTGTGATGACCATCAATCCGGCGCCTATCAATGCCGCGTTCAACATGCTGATAATTTCAAATGCTGCTAGTGCAATAACACTGATTAGAATTCCCCAGGCCAAATATGCCCGTTCATGACGCGGTGATTCCGTATCCAGATCATTGACCAATAAAAAATCCTTGTTGTAGCGCTGACGGCTGACAAATGCCGGCCTGGCTTCCAGTAACAAGGTATCGCCGGCTTGTAGAATGATGTTTCCTAGGTTTCCCTTGATACGCTCCCCATTACGGGCTACAGCCAATACCACTGCGCCATACTGCGCGCGAAAACGTGCATCACGAATTGCATGTCCAATTGCTGCACAATGTGGCGATACAACGGCTTCCACTAAACGCCTTTCTGCGCGCTGCATTTGCAGTGTTTGTATCTGTTCGCCATCGGTCGACGGCATGATACCGTTGATCCTTAATAAATCAGAGATCGCGTCAGTGTCGCCGGCAAAAACCAGTCTGTCTTCACCTTGTAACATCTCCTCGGAAGAAACCGCAGTAATTACAGTACCTTTTCGTTCAATTTCTACCAGATAAATACGCCGTAGGTGTCTCAATCCTGCTTCTTCAACAGTCTTGCTCACAAGCGGACCGTTCGGTGCAATCGATACTTCAAGTGTAAATTCGCGAAGATTTGAGAAAGCCTTATTTTGCGAGCGGTCCGGCAATAATCGGGGGAAAAAGAACCACATAAAAGCAAAGCCACAGATTGCGACGGGCAACCCAACAGCAGTAATTGAGAATAGTGAGAATCCGGGTTCGCCGGTCAATGTCTGGTATTGACCATTGACAATCAGATTGGTGCTCGTTCCGATCAAAGTCAGCATACCGCCGAGTATGGCAATATAACTCAGTGGAATCATCAGCTTGGATGGCGCGATATCAATTTTGCGTGACCAACTATAAATAGCCGGAATCATGGTGGCAACCACCGGTGTATTGTTGAGAAAGCCGCTTAGAAAAACCACTGGAAAATAAATACGGGTAAGGGCTGCCCGTATTGATTTTGGTCTGCCGAGTACATGATTGACCAGTAAATCGATCGCGCCCGATGCATGCATACCTGCTGCGACGATAAACATGGCGGCTACGGTGATCAGTCCCGAATTGCTGAAGCCAAGCAACGCTTCATCAGCGCTCAAAATACCTGAGACGCTTAGAATCGTAAGTACAGCAATCATGACCAAATGCGGGCCGATGCGTGTCAATGTCAATGTCAACAACGCTGCAACGCATAAAAATAATGTTAACCAGCCATTCCAGTCCATTACCGCACGATTCCAATTAAAAATGCTGCGTACTATACAGCAATCACTTATATAATTGGAAATAATAAATAATGATTATTATATGCGAATAAGTAATAAAGTATTGGGTGTCAGGTTGGTGAGAAAGGCGATAGCGCCTTAAAGTTGTTTCGTGTACGTGGAAAATATAAGTTGACAAAAATGGTATACTTTAACGTCGGGTTAATTGATAATAATCTTCGCTTATAGTTTCCAATGAAAAGTATATGAAAAATATTTTTATCAGCCTTTTGTTCTATGGATTAGCAATCGTTCTCTATAGTAATCTCATCAATTCCTACGATTATGATAATGGTGCAAGCGGCATGCCTGTTGCAAGCTGGAATTATAAAGAAAAGCTTGCCGGTTATGCTGAACGGGAACGTACCCATCGACAGGTGTTGTTTGCCGAAGATAGTTCGGTTTATCGTTAAAGTAAAAATGCACTGAACATCTGTCAAACAGGATGATAGTGTTTAACAACGCAAACTTAAAGATTGTTATGTATTTTTTGATTGTTTGTCGCCCCGTTCAATGCATACGCCAATTTTCCGGACGTTGCGTATAATATCCAGTTTGGCAATGCGAATTTTTACCCAGGGTGCATTAAATTCATGCATGATTTTTTGCGCAACATGTTCAGCCAGTGCTTCTAATAATAAGAAATTATTCCTATTCAGAATTTCATGAATCATTTGTACAATGTCTGCATAATTAATCGTATCGGTAATCAGGTCGGTTTGCCCGGATCGTAGATTGGGGATGCCGATTTCAAGATCAAATTGCAGGGTTTGTGCAACGATGCGTTCCCATGGATAGATTCCAATACGTGTTTTTGCTCTAAAGTCTTGAATAAAAATGATATCCATGATGAAAGCCTATTTAAAACTCAAAACAGCATGCTGATACGTGCAGCATGAGTGATTGATTTCAATTGTTTTTCTATAATATGAACAAGTTTTGTTCCATTTTCCCGGGGCTGCGCGAATTCCAATGATTCTACTGGCTTTTATATGCATGGCTTATCTGATCGGTTCGATTCCTTTTGCACTGATTTCGAGCTGGATTTTTAAACTGCCTGATCCACGCACCTATGGTTCTAAAAATCCTGGCGCAACCAACGTTCTGCGTAGTGGTAAGAAAACAGCGGCAGTATTTACATTAATCGGTGATGCTGGAAAAGGCTGGTTGGCTATTGTGCTGGCGCAAGCGTTTGCTCCGGTATGGAATCTGGGTGATGAGGCCATAGTCGCTGTTGCACTGGCGGTGTTTTTGGGACATGTCTTTCCTGTTTTCCTGAATTTCCAGGGCGGGAAAGGTGTTGCAACGGCGGTGGGCGTACTGCTGGGTTTAAATGCCATACTGGGTTTGTTGGCAATGGTAACTTGGATCGTTGTTGCCATAATTTCCCGATATTCATCCTTATCTGCACTCGTCGCGTCAGTGTTGTCTCCTGTTTATGCCAGTTATATCTTTGGCCTTACTCTGAATACGTTGGCTGTGCTGCTGATGGCTTTATTGCTCATCTGGCGCCATCAATCGAATATCGCAAACCTGATTGCAGGTAAAGAAAGCCGCATTGGTCAAAAAAAGACACAATAAGCGCTTTATATTCAGAGCGCAGTGTTTTCAAAATCCGTCAGTAAAATATTCAATATAAATCAGTAATATCCCTGATACGATAAAAACCCAAAAAAATATATTTTTCTCGTTCATACTTGTTTCCTCTATCTTTCAACCTGAAAACCTCAGTTGGATGGTGTTTAGAGTACGCTGTTTTTTATTTTTGGCAAGGCGCGTTGAGGAGTAATAGCCAGTTATTACAACGAACTGCAACGCTGAAAAAATTAAAAACAGCGTGCTATAAATAGCATAGTGTAATCCACCTTTGGGTGAAAGGATTTCCTTGAGATTGTTCTTTTTATTCATAAAGTTTATGTTCTTTTAAACGGTCAACTGAGGTTTTTAGGTTCAATAGAACTGACAAAACCGTGCAAAAGCAAATATTCTAGTGTAAAACCAGTTGCACCGGTTAATTTTTCTGTTTGGCAGGAATATCCGTTATAAACGGGATAATAATAGCTGCTTGATTTCCTGGTCGGTTAATACGACAGGGTTGGTTTTCATACTGCTTCCGCGGGAGTTGGCCACAACTTTGTCGAGTTCTGTCTCTTGTACACCGTAATGTGACAAGCGCGGCAGTTCCAGTTCATGTGTCCAGTCAGTGAGTATTTTTACCAGCGCTTCATGTGCCGATTCCAGATTCTGGTATGTTTGCTGACAAAGCATTTCGGCAACATGTGCATACTTTTCCAGTGCCCGGTTGTCGGGTTCTCTATCACGCATACAGGTAATATTGATTTTGGTTGCCGAAGCCACCAATGTTCCGCAAACAGCACCATGTGGAATGGGATAAAATGCGCCCAGCGGTGAGGCCAGACCATGTACTGAACCCAGGCCCACTTGCGCGAGTGTAATGCCTGATAGCATAGCAGCGTATGCCATTTTTTCACGATAGGGGTTTGCCGTTCTTTTGTCAGTCAAATCATTTTTCCGATAAAGTGGAATTAAGGCATCTCGAATAGCCTGTAAGCCGCTGATTGCCAGCGCATCGGTAAACGCATTGGATTTTAGTGAGACATAAGACTCCAAAAGTTGAGTTAATGCATCCATTCCGTTGGCTGCGATTACGCTTGATGGGCAACCGGTCAGTAATTCGGGATCAACAACGGCGTATTCCGCGACGAGCTTTTCATGCCGAAAAGATTTTTTAAATCCGTTCACCCCCTGTACACTGAGTACGGCATTTTTGGTTGCTTCGCTGCCTGTGCCTGCAGTTGTCGGCACTGCGATCAGTGGAACAGCAGGTCCTTCGTAAGGCAATTCAGGACCGACACCTTCCAGATAATCCATGACGGTGCGTTGTATTTTCAGTAATCCCGCTACGGCTTTTGCTGCATCCAGGGCGCTTCCGCCGCCGATACCCACAACGACATCAAAAGACCGATCCGACATTGCCTGGACAGTATTATCAATCAAATCAGGAGAAGGCTCTTGTGTGATGCAACACTGTTCCCAACGAATGCCTTGGTGATTGAGCTGGTCAATAAATGAGCACCAACCCGGAAGATTGCTGTAGGAATGTGCTCCAGTAACCAGTAACACATGTGAACCATAACTGGATATGATCGCCGGTAATTGGTCAAAAACACCCGAACCGAATACTATGCGCGGTAATCTTGCAATGGAAAATTCAAACATCAGGCGTTTGCCTTCGGAAATAACCCCTGATAAGCAACACCCTGGCGAGGTTCTGCCATCCAGCTTGCTACTGTTTCCCGCCAGGTTAAATAATGTGCCGTTTCTTTATGGGCAACTGCATCCTGCTGTGTTTTATACGCTTCATAGAGTGCAAACTTACTTGGATCTTCAGTTGATTGCAGAATATCGAAGCGCATATTGCCCGGTTCTTGGATTGAATTTTCATGATTCAACCGGCATGCTTCTTTAAAAGCGTCAACATGTTCAGGTTTGACTGAAACGTATACTACAGTCACAAACATTTTTATTTCTCCCTTGTTAGATTCTTCAGCATATAATAAAAATAACCGTAGGGGGTGTCGTCATGTGTTATGTACAGTTCTGTTTGTTTTTCGGACAAAAGAATCAAGTTTTTGGGCCG
>JAGRFM010000161.1 GCA_020446045.1 Nitrosomonas sp. | reverse complement strand
CAAACGGCTTCAAATATACTTCCCTGATAAATTCGCCTGGGTGTGGTGGGTTGTGCATCGTCATTAATGATAATCCTCATAATCCAGAATAAAAGCATGTCCGTCATGAAATTCAAATGTAATTCGCCAATTGCCATTAACCCATATCGACCACCTGTTATGATCCTGGTCTTTCAATGCATGCAATTTAAAACCAGGGATATTCATATCATCAATGGTTGTAGCGGTATCAAGAGCGGCAAGCTGCATACGTAAGCGTTTTGCATGATGTGGTTGTATGCCTGCTACAGAACCCGTATCGAAAAACTTTTTCAGTCCTTTATGCCGGAACGACTTAATCATGACAAGAATATAGCATATTGCGTGATGTGCAATTGAATATAATTTCCAAGACAATAACAAACAGCCTGATCTATAAAGCTGTGGTGCGGGTGAGACAAATGGCTGGCTGTCACCAGTGGAAATGCTCAGGCAGAACATTCAAGAGTGGTTACACTGTAACCATGATAAAAACCGGTTGCTTCTACTGGTGCCAGGGAAAAAGCGGCAAATCTCAAAAGTTACACTGTAACCTTTAATAATCGCCGTGATTGCAATCCAGCCTTTCAGCCAGGTCATTTATGGCTTTATCGATCAAATCCGTTTTAGTCATGCCGGTATGCTTCGCCAGGCGTTCCAGGTTGGCTGCTGCGTGTGGTTTCAGATAGACCTGAAGGCGGGTTAAAAGGTGGCCGTCAGGATCGTGCAAGGCGCGTTCACGGAATCTTTTCTGTTTCTCTGCATTGGTTAAGGGCATAATTCATTCAATAATTGGTTACACTGTAACCAATAATATAGAAAAACTTTCTCCAAATAAATCATTTTCAACTTTTCAATATCAGTCCGATTATTTATAACCTATTACCTTCAGTTTCGTATGCATTTTTTCATGTGGTACAGGGGGTTAGGTAAGAGCAAAATTTCGATATAATCCCCAAATGCCAATCTAGCCAAAGGCCTGGTGAACGCGGGAAACCTTCAGCCCGTTGATTGGCGCCCTTTCCTTGAAGGCTACCTATGAAGGGGGTATATGAGCGATCCTTTGTTATGGAACACCTTGGATGAAGCCGCTGAGTGGCTAAGTGAAGAAACGAATGAAAAATGGAATCCAAGAAAGATTATGAGTGTTTCGGTTGAAAATTACCGAAATGAAAACAAAGAAAAAATAAAGCAACACTATTATTATTTTAAAGATGGCAAGCGAATAATCAGAAACAACCGTTTTTCAAAAGAACAGTTAGAAATCACACGCCTTCCCCCCAGCCCAACCTATTTGTCCGTACAAATACCAAAATCCATAAAAATGGGGTTATATCAATACGCTGAAGATGTGCCAGAAAAACGTCGATCTAATTATCATGTAATTCCTGGCAACTTGGCACGTATAGGTGGTGTAACTGTCCGTTTTGCTTCTCTGTATCTTCGAGATATTGGTGATATTTACCTTGATGGTCAAGCAAGAATAAGAATAGCCTCAGTTGAATATACAAAAAATATAGGCTGGGAATATGTACTGTTTGAACCGCTCAAAGAATTAACAGAGGCAAAGGCGATTGAATTGAAAGGTATGTCAATTTGTCACCATGGTTATTTGTTATTTGATGAAATTATACGGCTTGGTGGTGAATATCTTATATTTGCTGATATGTTGCGCATTTCTAAAGAAAAGCTCAAACAATTACTTAGTGATTATATTGCCAGCCATAATAATCCTGAAAATTGTAGAGAAATAGAGGCTGCTCAAGTAGCAACTATCGAAGAAACCAAACTAGCAGACGAGACAAAAAATTCATCTAATTCAGCGGATGAAAATAACATCTCTTCAAGTACAGAACAAATATGCGGTAGCCAAGGTAACAGCAAACCAATGTTTGATGAATCAGTTATATCTTTGTTTGACCCGCTTAATAGCAAAGGACTAAGGGAGTTATTCAAGGATATTGTTACAGATAAAAAAATAGCGGAAGAAATAAGAAGAGCCGGGAGAACATCTTTAAAAGATGCAAGAAGTAATAAAGAAAGGCCATTTTTCTATCATCCTGCAGCGGTAGCCAATTACTTTCATGCTAAATATGGGACACGTCGAGAAATATTAGTTCGCCGATTGGCTAACAACCTGCCAGAGCGCAGCGTGGAGAAAAAAGGAGAATTGCTGAAACGCTTTGGTTTGCGGGGTGGCGGTTCGTCAATAGATGCAATGTGGGAGTAGTTTTACCATTCTTGCACCATTATTTTAAGTGAGCAACTGCCATTTTTGCGCCACTTGTGCCATAACTGTGCATTTTCTGCGCCAAAATTGAAAAGACATTAATACGCTTCTTATCATTTGAATACGATTGTTTTTGATCGTATTCAACCGAATAGGAGTCATATTAATGCAACTACAACTAATCAAAAACACTGAAGCCCGTTCTTCCCTGGGTGTAGGTAATACCACATTTTACGAACAGCTAAATGCTGGACTTATAACGCCCGCCGTAAAGCTGGGTGTGCATTCTGTCGCATGGCCGAAACATGAAATACAGGCCATTGTAGCCGCCCGGATTGCTGGCAAGTCTGACGATCAAATCAAGGAACTGGTCAAGCAACTTGTCGCAGATCGTGCAAAGCTGCCTTCAATCATTAACGGTTTCCAGAGCAATCAACAACCTGTGGAGGCTGCGTAATGATTAACCCTGAACAAGAAAAAATCAATGCAATTGAGCGTTCTGCTTCTGATGCGGTAATTCATTATTCTTTGAGAATACAGCGATTGTACAAAGAAAAAACCGGTGTTGATTTGCTTGAAGTGTCGCCGGTGACGCTGGGCTTATTTGTTAATGCTGCATCGAACGAGTTTCAATCCGGTTATATCGGAAATAAATTAGAAGGCTTATCCAAACATGCGTTTTCCCTGGGTCATGGTGATATAGACCACGAAGCCGCCCTTGACGATGCAATGAATGAAGCCAACGATTGTTTTACTGAAGCTGTTAGCTGCTTTCATGCTTTGTCAACAGTAAGCCGGAAAGTAGAACAAGCAAGCTATCAGGAACAGTTCGAATTTGCGTCAAAGCATCACCAGTTATTTGTTTCCTATTTTTCGCTTTTCCGGGCTGTGTATCAGCGAAGCCTGAATGAAATGGCTATGCGTGGGGTTGCCGGTGATGAATAACACTATCTTGACATTCGCCCGGCAATCGTTGCATACTGCTATGGCTTCAGTAAATCCTGAAGTGGGCTTTGACAGGTCCAAGCTAGGCGGATGGCCGCCATTTGTGAGCGGTTTTTTTACGTCCGTAATTTGCGCCTTTAGTTTTATGGGCAGCTTTTTTTGGGGAGGGTTCGCGCCCTGCCGACCTAGCTCGGTCTGTCAACCCCATTACAAGCTGCCCGCCCGTGTCTCGCATGGGTGGCGGTTATCTCAAAACCGTTAAACGAGGAGCATCATCATGACACAAACCAACGAAACCACAGCCACAACAAACCAAACCGCAAACCATAACCCTGCTGCTGAATCATCCCGTCAAAAGCATAACCTGATCAAACCCGGTTATGGGTATGGCGTTGTCTGGCGCTTGCGATATCTGGCAAACGCGGTAAATTTCTTATCTCGAGAGTTAGAACGCTTAAAGACCGGCCAGTGTGCCTTTGATGAACACCAGACGGCTGGTTTTAATGAAGCCTTATTTTGCTTGGGGCAAGAAACGGAAAGTGTACGTAACGAGCTGCTAAGCTCGGAAGGTGCTGAAGTTTTTCAGAATGTTTTGAAAAGTATCAGGCAGGCTGAAAACCATTTCACGTTTCTGATGATCGCGCTTAATCCGGACGGATATGAAGAACCCCGATGCTTAAATGAGCGTGACATTCCCAGCTTACATTTAAACCTGGGTGGGATTGAAAACGCGTTAAGCGATGCGCTGAAACAAATGGAATCACAAATAAAAAAACATTAACACATTATTAAATTAGTTAAAGAATCAACAAAAATATGTCAATTAAAATTGGATTGGAAAGAAAAATATTAACCTGGGCAACACAGATAAATAGAGATTTTTCAACTAGGGAGGCCTTTGAAAACAACAAGGACGCGTTAGAAATCAAGCAAATTTCTGACGCACTTAGAAATGCATATAAATACGGACGCGTTTCACGGAAAAAACTAAATGGATTAACTTATATTTATCGCGCCACAGATACAGCATTAAACGATTTTGATGACTTGCCGGAAGACATCATTGGTGATGATGATAACGATCACGACCAAGCGCCAGCAAGCCAACCAAAACCAGCACCAGTGACAGATACCACCAGACCACAACTACCGCACGACAAACAAATCAAAATCACCCAGGAAAACGACAACATCACCATCGCAACAGGGGCGATCACAATCAATATCAACCACAACATCCCAAACCGGCACGAGATAATCATAACGCCATGACCACCCAACAAAACCAACCCATCGACCTGACCCAACTGGCCGCAGCCATCGCCAACGCCATGGTACCTTTGGACAAACGGCTATGGGATACAAAGCAGTGCGCCGCATACCTCAACAAAAGCCAGCCCGCATTTTTGCAACGCTACGCACCACTGCCCAGCTTCCCGAAATGCGTCAGACTTCCCCATATGGAAAAAGGCAAATCACACCCGCAATGGATAGCGCAGGAAGTAATTGACTGGGCAATGAAACATCAGGAGAAACGATGAATGAGCTGGCTTTATTCGCTGGCGCTGGTGGAGGAATACTCGGGGGAAAATTGCTCGGATGGGAAACTGTCTGCGCAGTCGAGAAAGACAGGTACGCAGCAAGCGTACTGTGCGCCAGACAAAATGACGGATTTCTCGCACCATTCCCTGTCTGGGATGACATTTGCACCTTTGACGGCAGACCGTGGCGCGGAATTGTTGACGTGGTATCTGGAGGTTTCCCATGCCAGGACATCAGCATTGCAGGGAGAGGAGCAGGAATTACCGGAAAGCAATCCAGCTTGTGGTCACAAATGGCAAGAATCGTTCGCGAAGTACGACCCAGTTTCGTATTCATGGAAAACTCACCAGCGCTCACTTTTCGCGGACTTGGAATTGTCCTTGGAGACCTTTCCGAAATGGGGTTCCATGCGGAGTGGGGTGTTATATCAGCGTCAGAAGCCAGCGCACCTCATATCCGAAAAAGAATTTGGCTTGTTGCCTACGCCGACAGCGACGGATTACAAAGGATCAACACCTCACAAAGTACAACGCCGGTCCCAAAATGGGAATGGGCTGACATTGAGAGAGTGGTTAGCGAAATACAGCAAGTCAGACAAGACTGTATACCCGAATCCTGGATTCTTAGAAATAGCCATGGGATGGCCGGAAGGATGGACAGAACTAAATGCATTGGCAACGGACAAGTACCACAATGCGCAGCCCTAGCATTTAATATATTAACTAGTTAATAAAATCAAATCCGCTTAGCCACATCCTCCATCGACTCACGATAATAAACTTGCAACATTTTGAGATCACGATGCCCGGTAATTCGCGCCAGCGTCAAGATGTCCACTTTGGCCGACAGCCTGGTGGTTGCCTCCGCCCTGGTGTCATGAAAATGCAAATCCCCAATCAACGCGCGGCTTTTCGCTTTTCGGAATAGCGCATCGATCTGACTCGTCCGTAAATTAAAAACAGATTCAGACTCATCAATCCTCACCTGATCAACAATCCGCACCGCCTCAGCCGAAAGCGGAACCACCCGCGCAAATCCGTTTTTTGTTTTCGGCAAATGCGCCACACGCTTATCCAAGTCAACATCATGCCAGGATAATTTACAAATCTCACCAGTGCGCATCGCGGTTTCAATTGCAAACAACATCGCAGCACCCACACGAGCCGTCACCGTTTCCGGTTTGGAACCGTAATCATACCCCAGAGCAAACAACAAACGCTCAATCTCATTCTCAGACAACCGCCGGTCACGTGGTGGTGGCGGGGCAGGGCGCTTAACGGATTTTAACGGATTATCCGTAATCCACCCCCACTCATTAATCGCCACATTCAGCGCATGCGACAACAAATTCCATTCCCGCCGCACCGTTGCCGCCGTCACATCGACCAGCCGTCGATCGCGATATTCGGCAAAATGCACAGGCCGCAAATCAGACAGCATCACAGACCCGATCACATCACGACAGATCGACTCAATCCGCAACACCTCCCATCGGCACCCACGCTTGGTAGGCGACACCACAGACGCGTACTTGCGCAATAAATCAGCAAACGGACGGTCCGGCCCAGTTGAATACTTACCCGCCAAAATATCCCGCTCAACATCCGCCGCCCACATAGCCGCCTGCGCTTTAGTTCGAAACGTTTGAGACTTTCGCACCCCCTTACGTGATACCATAGCCTCATAACCAGATCCCTTTTTCCGTATCGATGCCATTTTCCGTAAAATCTTCCGTAAAATATCCGTAACAGCATAATAGAAAACGGTAGAAAATGGTAGAAAATGATTATTTTAAAAAGGGTAAGAAAGTGACTTAAACGCTTTATGCAAGCCGTTTAGAGAGGAAATGTTACTAAATGCGAGAAACGGCAAAAAATGCCAATGGTGCCCAGAAGAGGACTCGAACCTCCACACCCGAAGGAACATGGACCTGAACCATGCGCGTCTACCAATTCCGCCATCTGGGCAATTTGAATTCCGGAATACCGGATCAATTAAGAGTGCCACATTCTATAGGAAATCACTATTTTGTCAATTAAGAAGCGCCGCAAGCTGAGAAATCAGGATCCCTATCTTGAACGTGAAAAAGCGCGTTACAAGAATCCACTGCCAAGCAGGGAATATATTTTAAAAATACTCAAGGAATTAGGTGTTCCAACGCGGGAAAGTGACTTGCTGAATTTGCTGGGTATTCGTTCAACAGAAGCAGAAAATTTTTCCCGGCGCTTGGCTGCTATGATTCGTGAAGGACAGATTTTCCGTAACCGCAAAGACGATATCTGCGTCATGGAAAAACTTGATTTAATCAAGGGAACTGTTCAGGGCCATGCTGATGGCTTTGGTTTTTTGATACCCGATGATGACAGTGTTGATTTGTTTTTGTCCGCCAGGGAGATGCACAAAGTATTGCATGGCGATCGCGTACTTGCGCGAGAGGCGGGTGTGGATAAACGCGGGCGGCGCGAAGCGGCGATCGTCGAAGTGCTGGAGCATGTCAACAAGCAGGTTGTCGGACGTTTATATGCCGAGCATGGGATTTTACGGGTAGTGGCGGAAAACAGGCGTATCAGCCAGGATATTCTTATTCCCGGCGATTGTGCGTTGAATGCAGAAGCGGGACAGGTTGTTACGGTTGAAATCGTTCAGCAGCCCAGTAAACATGCGCAGCCCATAGGCCGTGTTGTGGCTGTTCTGGGACATTATACCGATCCGGAAATGGAGATTGGCATTGCCCTGCGCAAGTATGATTTGCCTTATGTTTTTCCTGAGGCGGTTGAGCAATTGGCTGATGGTTTGCCTTCCAGTGTGCAGCAAAGAAGCCATTCGGAACGCCGCGATATTCGGTCGTTGCCGCTGGTCACGATTGATGGAGAAACAGCGCGCGATTTCGATGATGCGGTGTATTGCGAGAAGGATGCCGATGGTTATACGTTATATGTAGCGATTGCGGATGTCAGTCAGTATGTCAATCCGGGTGACGCTTTCGATCAGGAGGCCTTAAAACGTGGCAATTCGGTTTATTTCCCGCAGCGTGTGATTCCCATGTTGCCTGAAGTGCTGTCGAATGGCTTGTGTTCATTGAATCCGAATCGCAACCGGTTGTGCATGGTGTGTGAAATCCGGTTTGACAAGCATGGCGAGCGGCTGGATTATGTATTTTATCCGGCGCTAATGCGTTCGCATGCACGGTTAACCTATACGCTGGTAGCGAGTCTTTTGTCAGCGCCGGCGGACGGTGAGCAAGCCGCCAAATACCGCAAACTGATGCCGCATTTACAAACACTCAATCAACTATTCAAGGTGCTGCTAAAATCGCGGCAGAAACGGGGTGCAATTGAGTTTGAAACGACTGAAACGCAAATGTTTTTCAATACCCAAGGAAAAATCGAGAGGATTGAACCGGTGCAGCGCAACGATGCACACCGTTTGATTGAAGAATTTATGCTCGCGGCAAACGTTTGTGCCGCTGAGTTTTTGCAGAAACACAGGCATTCAGTACTTTTTCGTAACCATGAAAGACCTGCGGCAGACAAAATAGAAGCATTGCGTGATTTTCTTAAAGAATTCGGCGTACAGCTTGGGGGCAGAAAAAAACCGAAAGCGGGCGATTATGCCAAAACCATAAAGAAAATAAAGCACAGAGCGGATGCCCATTTGTTGCAGACGGTTATGTTGCGTTCTTTACCGCAGGCGCAATACAGCCCGGAAAATTGCGGCCACTTCGGTCTGGCTTATGATGCCTATACCCATTTCACATCGCCTATTCGGCGCTACCCGGATTTGTTGACACACCGGGCCATCAAAGCAATATTGCGCGGTGAAAATTATCAGCCTGACAACTGGCATGAACTGGGGCGGCATTGCTCCGCAACCGAGCGGCGTGCTGATGAGGCGACCCGCGATGTTGAAACCTGGCTGAAATGCTTTTTCATGAAAGATAAGATCGGGGAATGTTTTAACGGAATTATCAGCAGTGTTACCGGTTTTGGTCTGTTTGTGGCGTTGGACGATTTTTATGTCGAGGGGCTGGTGCATGTCTCGGAATTGCCGAGCGATTATTTTCATTTCGATGCGGTGCGGCACTGTTTGCTTGGCGAACGCAGCGGTATGCAATACCGTATCGGCGATCCGATACGCGTTAAACTGGTGCGCGTTGATCTGGAAACCAGTAAAATAGATCTTGTGTTGGCGAAAACCGAGAAAAATAAGCAGCTCAAAGCAACCAAAAAACATACGAAATCAGTGAAACCAATCAAATCCAAGAAAAAAAACAAGCATAAAATTTCGATTTGAAACGCTTGTTGAAAATCTGTACGTCAAATTAAATAATTCGATTAGAAATGTCCGCTACACGCCTGATTTTTGGTTTTCATGCAGTCATCAGCCGTTTGCGCCAAAATCCCGATAGTATTAAGGAAGTTTTTATTGATGAGGCGCGTCATGATCAGCGTATTCGCAGTTTGATCAGCATGACGCAGGTTCGGAAAATACAACTGATTTCATGTGATTCTGATCGTCTGGACAGAATGGCTGGCAGCAGGCGTCATCAAGGCGTGGCTGCTACTGTCGATACGGCGCTGGCTTATGTTAGCCTGGATGATGTGCTGGATACGCTGACAGAACCGGCGCGGTTGCTGGTGCTGGATGGCATCCAGGATCCCCATAATCTGGGTGCGTGTCTGCGCGTTGCGGATGCATTCGGCGTTCATGCTGTAATCGCGCCGAAAGACCGTGCAGTCGGATTGACGGCCACAGTGCATAAAGTAGCCAGTGGAGCGGCGGATACGGTGCCTTATATCGCGGTTACCAATTTGGCGCGCACCCTGAGAACATTGAAAGACAGGAATATCTGGATTATCGGTACGTCAGACGATGCCGATCAAGTGCTTAACGATTTCCGGTTGGATGGTTCGATTGCCTGGGTTTTGGGGTCTGAGGAAAAAGGAATGCGGCGGCTTACGCGTGAAACATGTGATCAATTGGTGCGTATTCCCATGCTGGGAAGCGTAGAGAGCCTTAATGTTTCAGTCAGTGCAGGGATTTGTCTGTTTGAAACATACCGTCAAAGTCAGCAAAGCCAAAATGAATTGTGAATCAATGCCATTTGCTAACCGCAAAAAGCATAATCATAGTATAGTCTACGGTCTGTCATGTACTGGTGTTGGCTGTCTGTAATTTTGAATTTTAGAAAGGTAATGAGTCTGTTTTCATGATGAATCTTCTGGAGATGCCCCATTTCAGGGTGCACTTGTCACAACTTTTGCAACAAACGGCAACACAGGTGTTACAGGACAATAATCCGCCGCCGATCGAGATTGCCCGCACCAAACAGGCGAATCATGGGGATTATTCATGCAATCTTGCCATGCAATTGGCCAAGACATTACACAAAAATCCACGCGAGATTGCTCAAATGCTGATTGATGCCATGCCGGCTTCGGAATATCTCGATAAGGTGGAAGTTGCAGGCGCCGGATTTATTAATTTCTTTATCAAGAATGAAGCAAAACGGGCTTATTTGAATCATATCCTGCGACAGGGCAACCGTTACGGTGCGAGTAATTTCGGTGGTGGCGAAAAGATACAGATCGAGTTTGTTTCGGCCAATCCAACCGGGCCATTGCATGTCGGACATGGGCGCGGCGCTGCATTTGGCGCAAGCTTGGCCAATGTTTTGGCAAAAGCCGGATTTGCTGTAACCCGTGAATTTTACGTTAACGATGCGGGACGCCAGATGGATATCCTGGCGTTATCCACATGGCTGCGCTATCTGGAATTAAACGGTGTCCATATTCCTTTTCCCGAAAATGCTTATCAAGGTGAATATGTCAAGGATATGGCAAAACTGATTTATCAGGCGCATGCAGACCGTTATGTGCATCAGCCGGAAAATCTGCTGGATGGATTGCCGGAATCGGCGTATGAGGTGGCGGTGACTACCGACGAACACCTTGACAGACTGATAGCCAATGCCAAGAAAATTCTGGATCAGGATTACACCTATATCCATCATTTTGTATTGACCGAACAACTTGGCGATTGCCGGAATGATTTGATGGAATTTGGCGTGGAATTCGATATCTGGTTTTCCGAACAGTCGCTGTTTGACAATGGCCTGGTTGCTCAGGCGGTTCAGTTGCTTGACGAGAAAAATCATCTATATCGCCAGGATGGAGCGCTATGGTTTCATTCAACCCAATTCGGAGATGAAAAAGACCGTGTGGTTCAACGGGAAAATGGTCAATTCACTTATTTTGCCTCGGATATCGCCTATCATCTGAATAAATTCGAACGTGGGTTTTCCCGTGTGATCAATATCTGGGGAGCGGATCATCATGGTTATATTCCACGTGTCAAAGGCGCGTTGCAGGCACTTGAGCAGGATCCTGAAAAGCTGAAAATAGCGCTGGTGCAATTTGCCGTATTGTATCGGGATGGCAAGAAAGCGCCGATGTCGACGCGTTCGGGAGAATTCGTGACATTGCGGGAATTGCGGCATGAAGTGGGAGACGATGCTGCACGTTTTTTTTATGTGATGCGAAAAAGCGATCAGCATCTGGATTTCGATCTGGATTTGGCTAAATCGCAAAGTAACGAAAACCCGGTTTATTATGTCCAGTATGCGCATGCGCGGATTTGCAGCGTGCTGATCCAGTGGGATGGCGATGTGGCTTCACTGGTTGATGCAGACAAGGATTTGCTGACAACACCGGATGAACTGGCCTTGCTTCAGCGATTGATCGATTTTCCCGATACCGTTGAGTCTGCCGCGAAGGAGCTGGCGCCTCATTTGATCGCATTTTATCTGCGTGAATTAGCCAGTGAATTTCACAGCTACTATAATTCGACTCATTTTCTGGTATCGGATATCCCGTTGATGGAGGCCCGTCTGGCGCTCGTGACTTCCATACGGCATGTATTGAGAAATGGATTGGAATTGTTGGGCGTTAGCGCCCCGGAAAAAATGTAGGTCAAGACAATAAGGTATGGATTCATGAGCCGCGATTATAAAGCCCGTAAATCAAAAACATCGAATGGCAGTAAAGGCGGTATGCTGGTTGGTATATTTATCGGTTATGCGTTAGGTGTTGCCAGTGCTATCGGTATGTGGTTTTATCTGGAAAGTGCACCCAGTCCTTTCTTGAGTACCGAGCAGATTTCTGCTTTCGATCAATCGTTGGAGCAAACGGATAAAAATAAACGTAATGAGGGTGAAGGATCAAAATCTGACAGTAATCCGGCTGCGAAAATGGAGCAAAAGACACAGTTTGATTTTTACAACATTTTGTCCAATGAAAAGACCGATATATTTGATTTTGAGACATTGCGGCAAGCTGAAAAAAATAAATCACAAGAGCAACGGGACGACGTGGCAAAGTTACAACCTCAGCCTCAAACCCAGTCTCAAAGCATGATTTCACCCGCTCCCGTTTCCCAAAACAGGCCTAGCGGACAAGGAGCTTCAGACAACTATTATCTGCAGGTTGGATCGTTTCGAAATCATAATGAGGCTGATAATCTCAAAGCCAGGCTGGCGCTGCTGGGTCTGATTGCTTCGGTACAATCGGCAGATTTGGCCGAGAAAGGGACCTGGTATCGTGTGCGTGTCGGCCCGTTTTCGCAGAAAGCGCAAGTCGATAATGTCCATGTTACGTTAAGGGAAAATGGAATCGATGCACAATTGATCAGGATTCGTTGATTTTCAATTGGAAATGTACATTAAGTGAAAGTGAGGATTGTCATGGAACGTTTTAAGAGAATAGTTGCAGTTTGGGTTGTGTTTTTGATCGTCAGCTTTGCAGGTGTGATGACTGTTCATGCCAATCCTGTCGAGGGACGTGATTACAAAATTCTTTCCAATCCGCAACCGACTCAGAATAGCGATCAAATTGAGGTTATCGAATTTTTCTGGTATGGCTGTCCGCACTGCAATAATTTGCATTTGCCGTTGAAAAGCTGGTTGAAAAACAAGCCGGATGATGTGGATTTTCGTTATGTTCCGGCTGTTTTTAGAAGTAACTGGGAGCCGGGCGCGAAAACATATTACGCGTTGGAAACCATGGGAATGGGGGCAATGAATGAAATCCACGATAAAATCTATGATGCGATTCATCGCGATAAAATCAATTTAACTGATGAAGCGACATTGTTTAATTGGATTGAAAAGCAGGGGATTGAGAAAGACAGGTTTGTCAGTATTTATAAATCGTTTTCCATGCCGAACCAGATTGCCCGGACCAAGCAGATGATGCAGCAATACCAATTAACCGGTGTGCCGGTACTGGTCGTTGAGGGAAAGTATATGATTGCCGGGAAAAGAGGCGGTACGATACAAGATCAAATCAATACGCTTGAACAGGTCATCGAGATGGTGCGCAAATCAAAATAGCAAAATTGTATGATATGTTGGCGAGACTAAAACGAAAATGTGTGTTGAGTCGATAACAGAAAATCCCTCAATCAAGAAAATTATTTTTGGTGCAGGTTGCTTCTGGGGCGTGGAGTCGACTTTTGGCCATGTTCATGGTGTTGTGAATACGGTGTGTGGGTATGCAGGTGGTCATGTCATTAATCCAACGTATAAACAAGTTTGCGACGGTCATACTGGCCATGCTGAAGTTGTGCTGGTTGAATATGATACGTCCATTATATCCTTTGATGATTTAATGGAAGTTTTCTGGCATTGTCATGATCCGACAACCAAGGATAGACAAGGCCCGGATATCGGTTCGCAGTACCGTTCCGCTATTTACTGTTTTACGCCGCAACAACAGGCGGCTGCTTGTCTATCACGGGAAAGAACGGAGCAGAGCGGGCGCTTCAAGTCAGCCATTGTTACTGAGATTTTACCTGCCGTTCAATTTTATCCTGCTGAAGAATATCACCAACGTTATTTTGAGAAACACGGTATTTTATAATGCAGCGGATTCCTCAATTCCAGTTCAAACCACACTGTTGTGTTCATGGACTGTCACGATAGAGTGGGATTTTGAGGCTGTATAATAGGATGAATTGGTGTTTTACGAGGTTTTGAAGTTAACGATTTGAATGATTAATAACTGATTTTATGATAATAAAAGTGGCGCCGGATAAGACGGATTCAACTGAATCGGACAATCAGGAATCGGTTTCGTTTAAAGAAGAACTACTGGCAGTTGTGCAAAGTGATCCCGAATTGCCGACGTTAGGTGCTTCAGTGGCGCGTATTGTGCAGTTGTCTTCTTCCGACGACGAATCAATACGCAAACTGTCTCATTTTGTCTTGTCTGATGTTTCCTTGACGCAAAAAATTCTTCGATTATCTAATTCGGTTTCTTTTCGGTCATCCTCAAATAAGGCGATAACCAGTATCACAAAAGCTATTTTTCTGCTTGGTTTCAATACGGTCAAAGCTTGTGCTCTGGCGGTGCTTCTGGTGGACAGCATGGCAGAAAAACAAGCCAAGCATGTGCGTTATGAACTGGTTTGTGCGTTATCGGCCAGTATGATGGGACGAGAATTGGCTCAATACAGCCATTTTAACGATGCAGAAGAAATCACGGTTGCCGCCTTGTTTAAAAATATCGGACGTTTGTTGTTGGCAGCCTATTTTCCTGACCGTTATCAGGAAACGATGGCATTAGTCCAAAGCGGGTCACACAGTTTTGTTGAAGCGTCCAGAGAGATGCTGCAATTTAATCTGGACGATTTTGCGGAAGATATTCTGACGCAGTGGGAATTGCCCGCCAGTATTATTCAGACGTTAAAACCACAACCCGAGGGCGTGTTGAAAGAACCCAGAACCCGACAAAAATGGATGCAACAGGCGGTTGAATTGTGTGACAAGGCCGTGCCGCTGGTTTTAACGCCGATTGAATCCAGGGATGCTGAACTCGAAGGCAAGTTGCTGACACGGTTTGGCAAGGCATTGCATATGGATAAAAACCGTTTCAACAAAATGATAGCGGCAGCTGGCAAAGAAGCCAAAGCCCTGGAAATCGGTGCAGAACTGATTATGTCGGCACAGAAGCGGGGAGCCGGGATGGGATCGGGCAATTTTGAGCTGGATCGTGTCAATGAACAGGAGTTGATTAAAGAACTGGTTTTTAATTTTGAGGAAAAGAAGGGGGAGCATAAAGCAAAATGCCATCCGAGCGGTAAACCGTTTAATGCATCCGAGTTGTTGTTGACCGGTGTTCAGGATGTGATAGAAATTATGGCATCCGGGAAATATAAACTGAGCGATTTAATTACACTGGTTTTGGAAACTTTTTATAATAGTCTTGGATTCCGGTTTGTTGCTTTATGTCTACGGGACAGGGAAAAAGGACAATATCGTGCACGAAGTTCGGTGGGGGAAAATTTTTCAACTTACCAGAAAGGATTTGTGTTCCCGATTGGTGAAACAACAGATTTATTTCACCTGGCGATGAAACAGAATGTCGATTTGGTCATTTCAGATGCATCGGTTTCCAAAGTGCGCAACCTGCTTCCCAAATGGTATGTTGAATTAATGCCGGATGTGGGAAGTTTTATGGTTTTGCCGTTGGTTTCTAAAGGAAACAGGCTGGGATTGTTCTATGCTGATCGTTTGCAGGAAGCGCCGGAAGGCATTTCGACTGAGGAGATGCGTTTGATCAAGACGCTGAAAACCCAGGTATTGGCGGCTATGTATACCCGTTGAATAAATTTTGTTTGATAAATCTGAAGAGTGATTATGACTGCCGGTTGTTTATTTATAATGAGTGCACCTTCGGGTACAGGAAAAACGAGTCTGGTTAGAGAACTGATCAACAACGATACCAATCTTTGTTTATCAATTTCCTATACATCCCGGTCGCCGCGCCAGGGTGAAGTGAATGGGCGTGACTATCATTTTGTCAATCGTGATGTTTTCGAACAGATGCAGGCCCAGGGTGATTTTCTGGAAAGCGCGGAAGTCTATGGTAATCTCTATGGAACTTCTCAATGCTGGATCAACGATATGATGCATTCCGGAAAGGATATTATTCTGGAAATCGATTGTCAGGGTGCAGCCCAGGTGCGCAAGTTTTTTCCGCAAGCTGTCGGTATTTTTATTTTACCGCCATCGGCTAAAGAACTGGAAGACAGGCTTCTTTCGCGTGACAAGGATTCTACCGATATTATCCGAAAACGTTTGAATGCCGTTCGAGAAGAAGTGAGTCATGTCAATGAATTCGACTATGTTATTATTAACAACATTTTGGAAAATGCGATTAGTGATTTCGCCAGTATTGTTCGGGCGGAACGCCTCAAGCGGGGCAAGCAGCTGCAAAAACAGGAAAATCAGGTTTTGATCTCTCAATTAACCTCGCTGTGAACCTTAAATATTTATAATTATTGAAAGAAATATAAAATGGCACGTATAACTGTTGATGATTGTTTAACAAAAATTCCAAATCGCTTCGATATGACGCTTGCTGCTACCACCCGGGCGCGGCAATTGGCGATGGGTGCAGCGCCCATGATCGAATCGGCGCGTGATAAACCTACCGTAATTGCATTGCGCGAACTTGCCCAGGGCAAGATTGATATGGATATTCTGAATCCCAAATCACTTTAATTCCTCATCGCCGTTTTTTTCCTTTAGGCTGTTTGTGTAACCTGTTTATCTGTTTGGTTTTTATTCATGCCAGAAGCTGAATTGCTGTTTTCGGAAGTGTCCCGGTATCTTAAACCGGAAGACATTACGCAACTGAAAACTGCGTACACTTTTGGTCAGGGTGCACACTCCGGACAATTCAGAAAATCGGGAGAGCCTTATATTTCCCATCCGCTGGCTGTCGCCCGTATTTTGGGTGGATTGCATCTGGATGCGCCGACACTGACTGCCGCATTACTGCATGATGTTGTTGAAGATACGCATATTTCTAAAGAAGAAATCAGCGAACGTTTTGGCGAGCCGGTAGCTGAACTGGTTGATGGCGTATCAAAACTCGACAAAATCAAATTTCAGACACAAGAGGATGCGCAGGCAGAAAATTTCCGCAAGATGCTGTTGGCGATGGCAAGGGATGTGCGCGTCATACTGATCAAGCTGGCAGACCGGCTGCACAATATGCAAACCATGCAAGCCATGCCGCCCGAGAAACAACGCAGCATTTCACGTGAGACACTTGAAATTTATGCGCCTATAGCGTTGCGTCTTGGACTGAACGCTATTTATCAGGAGCTACAGGAACTCGCTTTTCGTTATTCTCATCCGTTACGTTACCGCGTGTTGGTCAAGGCAACCAAAGCGGCAAGAGGTAATCGCCGCGAAATAGTTGGAAAGATTGAGGATGCGATCACCAATAAACTGAAAGAATCGGAACTTGATTTCCAGGTCAGTGGGCGTGAAAAACATATCTACAGTATCTACAATAAAATGGTAGAAAAACAACTATCCTTTTCCGAGGTGCTGGATATTTATGGTTTCCGGGTCGTGGTCGGGGATGTGCCTTCCTGTTATGTTGCACTAGGCGCTTTGCATAGTCTGTATAAGCCGATACCCGGAAAATTCAAGGACTATATTGCCATTCCAAAGGAAAATGGATATCAGTCGCTGCATAGCACGCTGCTAGGGCCTTTTAATATTCCGATAGAGATACAGATCCGTACGCACGAGATGCATCGCATTGCTGAAAATGGCGTGGCGTCACACTGGCTCTATAAAAGTAATGAAATCGGTTCGAGTGATTTGCATTTGAAGACCAATCAGTGGCTGCAAAGTCTACTGGAGACACTTAGCGATACCACCGATTCCCTTGAATTTCTGGAACATTTGAAAATTGATTTGTTTCCCGGTGATGTCTATGTTTTTACGCCGCAAGGAAAAATTCTCACGCTGCCGAGAAGATCGACGGCTGTCGATTTTGCCTATGCCATTCATTCCGATATTGGTAATTGCTGCGTGGCGGCCAAGATTAACGGTGAGAATGCGCCGTTGCGCAGTGAACTCAAAAACGGCGACCGTGTAGAAATTATCACTGCACCGTATGCCAAGCCGAATCCCTCATGGTTAAGTTATGTGACAACGGGGCGAGCACGATCGCATATCCGGCATTTTCTTAAAACTATTCAATATAAAGAATCAGTGGAACTGGGTGAACGCATGCTCAATCAGGCTTTGCATGCACTTAATATCAATCCGGTTTTGATTAGTGAATCGCAATGGGAAAAACTGGTGCGTGACAGCGGCGCAAAATCCAAGAAAGTGCTGCTGGCTGATATGGCATTGGGTAAACAACTGCCTGCGGTCGTAGCAAAGCGCCTGGCTTCGCCGCTTGAAACACAGGAAAGTAAACAAGTAACCAGCGAGCCGATTACGATACTGGGTACGGAAGGATTGACCGTGCAGTTTGCAAAATGTTGCCACCCGATACCCGGAGACGGAATCGTAGGATTAATTAAAAAAGACCACGGGCTGGTGATCCATGTTCACAATTGCCCGACTATCTCGCAAAACATAAAAAGTGCGGAGAATTATCTGGATGTCGCATGGGGTAAGGATATTACCCGGACATTTGAGGTTAAGCTCAAGATAATTGCGGCAAACCGGCATGGTGTGTTGGCGCGGATAGCTGCAGCCATTGCCAAAACAGAATCAAATATTGACGATGTGGCCATGGAAAGCGAAAAAGACTACACTGCAATGGGATTCATTTTACAGGTGAAGAACCGGCATCATCTGGCCCTGGTGATACGGGACCTGAGAAGGATTAAGGAGGTGGCTAAAATAATTCGAGTATAAGTTGGTGATGAATAACCGGGTTTCTTTAAAAGAGATATTTTGGTGGTTAGGCGTTAATCCAGCGTTTAAACGGATCTTGCCGGTAAAACAGCGCGAGCTGTTCGTAAATAGAAGGCATATGTTGTTTGAGTGTAAACGGTGATTCAAAAAAAACTTCACTCAGCACCGCGAAAAATTCTGCCGGACTTTCAGCCGCATACGGATCGATAACAGTTTCCTGTTCAGCTTCTGTTTGTCTGCAAAAAGATGCATAATGCCGACTGAATATATTACGCCAAGCCGATGCGCTCATATTAGCGTGTAACGGAGGGCATCCATTTGCGCCTTCGTGCAGCATGTCCAGGGTGTGTGCAAATTCATGGATGACGATATTGCGGTGATTAAATTCAGAAGTACAAATGATATCTTGCCAAGAAAGAATGATTGGTCCAGTGAACCATGTTTCTCCGGACACAATTTTGTGGTTGCGATGAACGATGCCGATATTATCCACATAATCGTAATCCAGGATAAATTCACCGGGATAAACGATGATTTCAATCCAGTTATCGTAATATTCCAGATCGAGATTCAGAATCGGGAGACAAGCCTGAATGGCAATAGTAGCGCGCATTTCATCGGTAATTTCCAGGCCATGTGCGTTATTGATAACTTTGGTATGCAGAAACATTAATACCAGTTCATGCAGGTGTTTTAATTCTTCAGAATTTAAACCTTTCAGACAATGTAAATGGATCAGCTTTTGCCAGATGGTTTCCGGAATTGCCTCATGCTTGAGAACAGAATCGAATCGCCAGTGATTAAGATGCCACGACATTATTTGTTACCTAACATATTTTCTGAAAATTGTACTATCCATTATAATACACATTATGTTTAAATCAACTTTTTTGGGATTGATGATATTTTCTTTATATATTCATTGGGTTATTAGGGGTTGGAAATAGCGTGGCTGATACTAAAAGAACCCGGGATATTCAGATCAGGAGTACTAATCTGGAAATTGACACGATCGTAAACCAGTTAAGAGCATTGCGCATTGCTTCGCTGGAAAGCCGTAAGCGACATGACAGGCCGCCGAAGCTGCCGTCGCGTAAAATACTTGCTCAGGTTGCCGAGGGGCTAAGCGCGGCTTTATTTCCCAACCGCTTGGGTTCATCCGAATTATCGAATGAGGGTATTGATCATTATGTGGGTCACACGCTCAATGTAACCTTGCGTGATCTGATGGTGCAAGTTCAGCATGAGCTGCACTACAATTCTGGTCTGGAATCGCTCAGCTCAGAAGACCGGGAAAGATCGGTTATGATAACGCAGTCTTTCGCCAAGCGCCTTCCGCATATCCGTACCTTGCTCGATAGCGATATTATTGCAGCCTATGAAGGCGATCCGGCTGCGCGCAATGTGGATGAAGTTCTGGTTTGCTATCCGGGAATTATGGCAATTACCCATTACCGACTTGCGCATGAACTGCATCAACTGGGCGTACCGTTGATTGCACGGATGATTTCGGAAATTGCCCATTCGGTAACCGGGATTGAAATTCACCCGGGCGCACAAATTAGCGGCAGTTTTTTTATCGATCATGGAACCGGCGTTGTTATCGGTGAAACAGCGGTTATCGGACAGAATGTAAGGTTGTATCAGGCGGTAACGTTGGGTGCAAAACGGTTTCCAGTCGATGAAAACGGAACACTGGTGAAAGGCAATTTACGTCATCCCATCGTGGAAGATGATGTCGTGATTTATGCCGGAGCGACGATTCTGGGTCGGATCACGATCGGACGCGGTTCAACCATCGGCGGTAATGTCTGGTTGACGCACAGCGTTCCTCCAGGAAGCAATATCACACAGGTACAAACACCGAACAAGGGTTCCGGGTAATAAAGTGGAAATGCTTTGATAGAACCCGAAAAACTTTAGCTTCAAGTCAGTGGCAGCCTGCAGGGCGGTCTCATTGGTTGAGGTTTAATTCGAAAATGACTTTGACACGATCATTTAAATATTTTTTATCGATATAGCCAATGGCATGCTGATTTTTTTCAACGACTTCAAGCATTTCATCATCGCTTGCAAGCGCCAATGGCGCAGAGGCCCTTCCGGTGAAAACCAGTCTGGCCCAATACGCATTGATGGAAGGCAGGCTCATTTGAGTCAATTGATAGTAAAAAACAGCGCGTAGATTCGAGTTACTCGGCTGATCAAAACGCAAGGGCCGCGTACCATTGGGGAAATGGGACTTTCTCCCCATGTATAAATCGACAACCTGACGTTTTGATAATGATTCAATCTTGTTGGCAGGATTAACGATAACAACAATATCCGCACTCACGCTGGCTGGCAGTAAAGCCAGTATGACGAAAGCTATGAGCAGATAGCGTATTATCGACATGTTAATACACAAAACTCAAATTCAGGCTGAAAATATTCAGCTCAATGTCACGAACAAGCGGCTCTCTTAAAATCAGTAATCCGCCACCGTTTTTTCTCACCCAGGTATGGTCCCATTGCGCCTTTAACGCCATATTGGTATGAAAATCCCATCGCATACCCAGTGAAAAAGAATTCTGATTGACCAGAACCGCATTAAATGAATTTTCAGTGATGTCCTGCAGCGCATTGACCTCAGGCTGCGACGATCTTGGTGAAATGGTTTTGGGATCGTTCAAAGATTTGGCATAAGAGCCGACGGTATAAAACGTTACCGGACCGATGCGACGTCCCAAGCTGAGATAACCGTTTGTCAAGGCAACGCTTGGCCACGATGAATCGGTAATGGCAAATTCGGATTGAGCCAGCCAGTTGTTTTTATCGTAAGAAAATCCTAAAGAATAATAATAGGCCTGATTGCCTTCGCCATTGATGAGATCAGAAAAGCCCGAGGCTTTAGGCCATAGAAATGCCGGTGTCTCATCTAATGTGGTTAGTAATTGGCGTAGTTGTGTGCTACGGGTTTCATCGATATGGGTTGCTGCAAAAGTCGCGCGTGCCTTCCAGTGATTGGTTTCCAACGAAGCAACCGCACCAAAGATCGGTCGCATTCTGACGCTGAAATCACCCCGGTTGACACGGATATCGGAACCGGTCTGTCCGCCGTAAACTTTGAATTCGAAGTAACCCAAATCAATGTTATTACTGTACTTCAGATCAATACCTTCAAAGTGCGATAAAGAAACCGGGGTATAAAATTCGGTAATAGGGCGTGCCCAAAGGTAGGCGAATCCAAGATTGCGGTATTCTGACAGCATGAATAAATCGATACCCATACGTCCACCCCGCAGGGTAATATTTGAGGAAGGCTGATACGTCAGATATGCCCAGTCGACAATGTTATTGAAATTCTGTTTGACTTGTTTTTCAGCGATGACCTGAACGGTTGCATTCAGATTGGGCAGGATATGGGCGTTAACCTGCAGGCCAAAGACTGAATCGGGAAAAATTGAAAATTGGTTGAATTGTCCCTTATGCGTCAATTCATTACGGTAGCCGAACTGGTCTTTCCCGGCATGTGTAATCCCCAATGTTCCAAAGCTGCTGATCCGGAATCGGTCGCGAAAAGTTTCATCCGCATTGACACTTTGCGCCGAGAAAAAGATGATCAAGCTTGCAATACAGAAAAAAAAGAATTGCCGCATCGGTTTGATCAATTGTCAATAATGAATGGTGGGTCAGGACATTCTTACATAGATGTTATTTTAACACCATACAAATTAATACTGACTGGTTTTAAAATACAACATGTTATTTTCATGTTTGAAATATTAGGGGTGTTAACACCCTCTAGTCGCTTTTCTGGTTTCTTTGTTTTTTCTGTTGTTTCTTTTCGCTTTTGGTCATTTTTTCGTTGGCCTGAGAGCGTTTTTTCCTGCCGGAACCAATCAGTTTTTCGCTGCCCAGTTTGGTAATGAATTTTGTTTTGTCAGCAGGTGAAACCAGAATGGCTTTGTCTTCGCCATAAATAATTTCCAGCCTGTCGAAAGACAATGCCGGACTGGTGATTGCACTTTGCGTTTCCTTGATGGACTGGACCGAATCGATGGGAATAGTCCACGAAAACGGGCCGCTGGTTATTTTGAGATCTTGATCGTTCACCGCGTATCGGGTTGTCAGCGTGATCCATAATGGAAAACCAATGCCAAAAATCAAAATGGCGGTGGCGATGGCATGATTAGTCGTTCCGCCGATTTTCAGCATGACGGAAGTGCCCAATAAACACGCCACGATGGATAACACAAGGCAAAAGACGATCGATTTGTCGATTTTAGATTTGAATACGTCCATGATTGAATGATTGTACGGTTGAAATCTCGGTACACTCCGAGCAAAAGCGGGTCGTGCTTTTCTCGAATTGATGATATAAATTCTTCGACCCATTATGGCACATTTGATACGAAGCGTAGCAACCGGTTTGTATTACCGTTAACATCCCCTAATCTCAAAGACCGGACTATATTCTGTTCACTTATCTGATTTCCTTCCTGTAATCCCTGCAGTTAAAACAAATTGCATGGCTTCATCCATACTCATTGCGCAGTGATGTATATCTTCTCGTGGCACCAGTACAGTAAATCCGCCGACCATGTAACTCATCGGGATATACACCAGCACGCCGTCGCTGTTTTTAAAAGGCACCGAAAGCTGTTCCGCATCTTCCTGGATCACAAAACCGATTAATTCCATGTTATTTAGATTCACCGTAACCACCCGGCCAAATTTATCTTGTTTGGGGGTGAAAAAATCAAACAAATCGCGCATCGCGCGGTAAATTGTCTTAATGAGCGGCAACCGGTATAACAATTGTTCGCTAAACAAAAACAGCTGACGAACAATGAATGCCTTCATCATCAGCCCGACAAAAAACACGACGACCAGTCCGACAATCATTCCCAGTCCGGGGAAATAATCCAAATCCGGAAAAATCAAATGCAGCGCACTGCGCATGACATTCTCTGACGAGATAGCCAGCCAGTACAACAAATAAATGGTCAACACAATCGGCAGTATGGTTATTAATCCTGTAAGAAGGGTTCTTCCAATAGAATTCAACATGTCGGACAACTCCAGAAGTGGCAATAAAATGTGAAAATCTCCGTCATTGTACCGCGTACACTGTTTGACCCGCTTACTCGCTTTTGCACTGCACTGAAAGTAATCGCACTGGAAGATCATGGCGCAAAAAACAGGAATGACGACAAATCGCTCTAATTTCCGCGGATTTTATGGTGTAACCGAAAAAATTAATCTCACCGTGTGTTTGAATCAAGTCGCTCTTTATTCTGCCGTTCTCAACATGGACAGTGAATCGGCACAGAAATTAATTTGTACTACCTAGAAACTATTAATTGAATGCCTGGTCGAAAGAATGTTTTCAATACTATGGAGATTTAAATGTTCAAGAAACGTGAAATTATTGGCAATTTTGTTACTTTTATTTTTTACTTTGGCATTATGTCCACCGTGATTTCTTTTGCAACGGGCATTCCCGCTGGAGAAACAGGAAATACGAGCATCAAGCATAGTGCTAATACCGTTTCATTTGCCGTAAGCAATGACAACCCTTACGGTTATGAACAATAAATGAACCTTGTTGAATAACGGCTACGTCCAACCGTAGCACTTTCAATTGTATCCAGTCTTCACATTGTCCTGATGTGACTGTGCTGAAACAACCGGTAAGGCAACCATGCCATCTCTCCTCATCAGGTTGCCTTACCTTTCCTTTCCTCAAAGTTTCAATCACCTGCCTTGTTTAGATTTTAACGGAAATTCGTTTTAAACTTGTCTTCGACGATTGGTTGCGGATTTTAGTCATTCGTGGTATCAAACACTCCTTTGAAATTAAGTAATGCAGTATCACCATGTCCAGCATTTTCATTAACTACCGCCGCGATGACAGTTCAGGCTATGCAGGCCGGATTTATGATCGGTTGTCAAACTATTTCAGCAGTGATCATGTTTTTATGGATATCGATCAGATTGAACCGGGGGAAGATTTCCATGATGTCATCAATGAAAAACTGAAATCGGTGCAAGTCGCCATAGTATTGATTGGAAAATATTGGCTCGATATCGCCGATGTAACAGGACAACGGCGGCTGGATAATCCTGATGATTGGGTTCGGCTGGAGATCGCAGCTCTACTCGAGCGCAAAATCCGTGTGATTCCGGTGCTTATCGGTGGCGCTGTCATGCCGCAATCGACACAATTACCCGAGAACCTGATGCCGCTTGCACGGCGTAATGCGTATGAAATCAGCGACAAACGGTTTCATACGGATATGGGCAAGCTCATTCCGGTGATGGAAAAAGTCATTAATGCACAAAAAGCAGCGTACAACCCAACGTCCAAGCCATCCAGTACATCAGCGACATCAAGACTTTCCTTCGAACCCGAAATGGTGCGCATCCCACCCGGAAAATTCCTGATGGGTTCGCCTGAAAACGACGCAGGCCGATGGGATGCCGAAGACCCACAACATGAAGTTACAATTAGCAACGCTTTCGAGATCGGTAAATATCCCGTGACATTTGACGAATACGATGCATTTGCCAGGGCAACTGACCGTAAATTACCGAATGATCGAGGCTGGGGGCGCGGCAGACGGCCGGTGATCAATGTATCCTGGCATGATGCGCAAGACTATGTGAAATGGCTATCCGGGCAAACCGGCAAACAATGCCGCTTGCCGACCGAAGCTGAATGGGAATACGCCGCAAGGGCAAATACACAAACCCGCTATTGGTGGGGTGATGACATTGACACCAACAATGCGGTTTACAACACTACGCAAACGGAACCAGTAGGTACGTTCAAGGCCAATGCATTCGGGCTTTACGATACCGCCGGTAATGTATTGGAATGGGTGCAGGATTGCTGGCATGAGAATTATAATAATGCACCTAAAGACGGTTCCGCCTGGCTGGAAGTCAATGGCGGCAATTGTGATCGCCGGGTGGTTCGGGGCGGGTCGTGGCTCATTATCCCACTGTACCTGCGTTCGGCTTTCCGTCTCAGGATCATCACCGATTATGCGCTCAACTACCTGGGGTTTCGTATCGCCAGGGATTGTTGACCTTTGGTCTTTGTGCTTTTTCTCTTTGTGATGGGTAGGGCGGATAAAAGCAATGTCATCCGCCAATTTGGTGCAATGCGCTCCGCTTATTGACCCCCTACCTTAATTCACTCCGCCACAATCTCGATCAACACTTCGTTCGGATTCGCCGGTTCGCCTTTGACGACATGGATTGCCTTGACCGTACCCGTAATCGGGGCGGTGACTTCGGTTTCCATTTTCATTGCTTCGGTAACCAATACCGGCTGACCGGCGGTAACCTGCTGGCCGATTTTAACGAGCACATCCAATACATTACACGGCATGCCCACAACCACATCGCCTTCTTCCGTCGGGCGGCGGCGTTTGCTCGCGATATTACTTTGCACCGCGCCTTGCGTGCCGCCGTCGAGCACGATTTCGTCGAGTGTTTCGACGACGATTTCTTCGGGCACGCCGTCGACCATGAAATAAAAATGCCGCAGCATGTCTTTTTTCGGACTGGTGCCGGTGATTTTGATGTGATACGACTCGCCGTGCAGCGCCACGT
>JAGRFM010000160.1 GCA_020446045.1 Nitrosomonas sp. | reverse complement strand
TGCCAGCAATACGCGAAAGTTTCCCGGCAAGCCATTCTCGCCGTCTTCCAGTAACTCAGGTAATGCTTTACGCAATATCCCTATCGACTTTGACACCGCAATACCAAACTCAGCCAGAAAACCCCGTATCTCATTCGTTAATGCCGTACGTGACTTTATCAAACGCGATCGAATGCGGTGTTCTGCTTGAATAACCTGCTGACCAACTGTCTTGACCGCAACAAAGCGCATGGTAGGCCGACCAACCGCTTCACAAATCGCTTCCGCATCATTCGCATCATTCGCATCGTTCTTGTTGCTCTTCACGTAAGGTTTCACAAACTGCGGCGCCATCAATCGAACGTCATGACCCAGCTTACTCAGTTCACGCGCCCAATAATGGGCACTGCCGCAGGCTTCCATACCGATTAGACAGGGTTCAAGCTTACTGAAATAAGCCACCATTCGTGACCGGCGCAATGGTTTACGTGCCTTCACTTTCTCACTTCGATCTACGCCATGAATCTGGAATACCTGCCCCCCCCCCAGCTGTTTGATTACTAAAATCTTTAGTTTGGCACATTATGATGCCGTTGAGTGGGAGGAGTCCATTCCATTGCTTTACTTATCAATCAAAGACGGTGCAGTACCTGAAAGGAATGCGTTCGCATAAGTTATTATCGGAGTATAAACATTTGCGAGCGAGAAGATATCGGATTGTATCGAGTGGCGATAATACAGATAAAGTTTATGGGAATATGTAAAAAATAAATATCAACCAGAACCGGATGATGAATTTGATGTGGTATAACGAAGTTATTGGCCGAATGTCCGGTTAATCAGGCTTTGAGCAGTAACCTGAAGTTACCGATTTTTAGCCGGTGGATTACTCATTTTCTCATCCAGAGCCAGAGAAATATTGATAAAACAATAGAGATCAATAGACCTGTAGTTAGCGGAAAGTAAAAGGTAAAATTTTCACGTTCAATATAAATATCACCCGGTAGCCTTCCAAATGGCAGTTTTGAAAGGTGCGGCCAGGCAATACCTATAATTAATAGAATAATTCCGAGAGTGATGAGCAGTTGTTGCATTATCATGTCAATGTGTTTAATTAAAGCGGCATACTAACAAACGGATTTTTTGTTCTCAAATGATTAAGAAAATAGTGTGTGAATTGTGCTCGTTTATTTAACCGGTTACATGCAATAATGTTAATGTATGGTGGAAACTATAAACGTTTAGAATCCTGAAGAAAATGAATAATTATATACAGCGTTTTTTATTGGAAAATCTGGATATACGCGGTGCCGTGGTACATCTGGATAGCGTCTGGCAGCAAATGCTGAAAGGTCGGAATTATCCTCAACCTGTCATTGGATTGTTAGGTGATATAAGTACAACAACCCTGTTGCTTGGGGACAATCTTAAACAACCTGGCCGGCTGACTGTGCAATTAAAAGGGGATGGACCGGTATCAATGTTGGTTATTGATTGTAACGAAGAATTATTTTTGAGAGGTATGGCGAAATGCGAGCCGGTAATTCCACCGCAGCCAGTGCCCGATTTGTTAGGGCATGGACAGTTGGTTTTAACGCTTGATATGTTTTCCATGCGTGAAGCTTATCAAAGCATTGTACCGCTCGATGGGAACTCGATTGCTGAAATTTTCGAGCATTATTTTAGGCAGTCTGAACAACTGCCGTCGCGTCTGTTTTTGGCGACAAGTAGTGAAGCCATATCCGGTATTTTGTTGCAAAAACTACCAACCACCGATGAAAAAGACCCGGATGGCTGGACACGTGCAGAAGCGCTGGCTGCTACCGTGCAAGATAGGGCTATGTTCAATCTTCCCGCGACGGAGATACTATCCCGGTTGTTTTTTGAAGAAACTATCCGGGTTTTTGACGCGCAGGTGGTTAACTATGGTTGCCAGGAAGATCAGACAAAGATTTATAACATGTTGCAGTCATTGGGGCGTGAAGAAGTGGATGCTATTCTTAGGGAACAGGGAGAGATTGTGATTCATGACGATATTTGTAACCGGGAATATCGCTTTGATGCGATGACAATCGAGGCCATCTTTAGTGAGGCCAGTCGCACAGTGCACTGATTTTAATCTCTTTATTTTTTGATATCTTTTCTATTGACGAGTGAGTCTCAACCTGGAATTTCTGGCCATCTGATCCGATATGTCTTTAAGCGACACTGCCAGCAAATCTCGTCATGGCTTTCTTTCGCTTCAATCCTATTTGTATATCTAATAATTGCAGTCACGCTGCAGTGCTTGTATAGAAAACTATCCTTTTCTGCGTGCTGCATAAAATCACCGTAACGTTGAGCAATGCAATATCAGATTGATAGAGCATTAGATTGCTATCTTCAATCTATTATTGATTTTGCTGACTTTGTTTTCAGTCTATCGCAAATAGCGGGTGGAAACCTTGCCTTTTTCGGTCATTAAAGCCAAGTCTCGAGAATGATAATACACGCCAGAGTATTTGGAGACTGTAATGGCAGATGATAGTGATTTAGAAAAAACGGAACAGGCGACGCCCCAGCGCATACAGAAAGCGCGTGAAGAGGGGCAGGTCGCACGCTCTCAAGAGCTAACGACGTTTACTTTATTGCTTACGGCTGCTGCTGGCATGATCTTTATGGGAAATCATCTGATGAATGATTTGCTGATCATAATGCAAGAAGGCATGCGTATGGAGCGTGAACTGGCGTTCCAACCAGATCTGATGGTTAATCGGTTTTATGAATTGGCGATTGAAGGCCTGTGGGCTTTGGTTCCTTTGCTGATTCTACTGACTGTTGCCGCTTTTTTTGCACCCATGCTATTGAGTGGTTGGCTGATTTCCAGCAAAGCATTGGTCCCTGATTTCAAAAGACTTAATCCGGCTACCGGATTCGGACGGATTTTTTCAATGCATGGATTGACTGAATTATTCAAAGCGATCGCTAAAACGATCGTAGTGGGTGGTGTTGCAACACTGGTTATCTGGAGCAATAAAGAATCAGTTTTATCTTTGATTGCAATCCCGGTTGACTCCGGTATTACGCGCACGGGTGAATTACTGGTGTTGAGTTTTTTGTTTATCGTGGCTGCAATGATATTGATTGTAGCTATTGATGTGCCTTTCCAGCTTTGGAGCCATGCTAAGAAGTTGCGTATGACCAAAGAAGAAATCAAGAGAGAAGTCAAGGAAAGTGAAGGTGATCCTTTAGTGAAGGGTCGTATTCGCAGTTTACAACGTGAGGCAGCGCGCCGCCGCATGATGTCTGCAGTTCCGGAAGCAGATGTCATTGTAACCAACCCGACGCATTACTCGGTTGCGTTGCGTTACAAAGGAAATTCGATGCGTGCGCCGGTTGTTGTCGCAAAAGGTGTTCATTTACTTGCTGCGCGTATAAGAGAGTTGGGCGAAGCGCATCGTGTGCCGATCCTGGAAGCGCCACCACTTGCGCGGGCACTTTATCACCATACCGATCTGGATCAGGAAATACCTGAAAAGCTGTATACGGCGGTTGCTGAAGTATTAGCTTATGTTTTCCAACTCAAGCGTTATCAGGATTTCGGCGGCGATATGCCCGAACCACTGGGTGTTATACCCGTTCCTCAGGAGTTGGAAGTGCCTGCCTCAGATTAATTGGAAATTGGGAAATAAACCGGAAATTTAGCCATTCATTAACAGATCAGATTTTTAAATTTGCTGTAACTTAATGCACTATGAACAATACGTTGACTTTACCCAGTTTCGTGGCTGGAAATAACCTTAAAACATTGGCTGGACCGGTGCTGATCATTATGATCCTCGGTATGATGGTGCTGCCTTTGCCGCCATTTATTTTGGATGTGTTATTTACATTCAATATCGCGCTGGCCATTATTGTTTTAATGGTTAGTCTGTACACCAAGAATCCACTGGAATTTGCGGTATTTCCAACAGTTTTGTTGTTAACGACACTGTTACGACTATCTTTAAATGTGGCTTCAACAAGGGTAGTGTTGTTGGAAGGGCATACCGGCCCCGATGCAGCAGGAAAAGTAATAGAAGCGTTTGGGCATTTTCTGGTTGGTGGAAACTACGCAGTTGGTCTCGTAGTATTTATTATTCTGGTGGTTATCAACTTTGTTGTAATCACCAAAGGCGCGGGTCGAATTGCAGAAGTCAGCGCACGTTTCACCCTGGATGCTATGCCGGGTAAACAAATGGCGATTGATGCAGATCTGAATGCCGGTCTTATCGGCGAAGAGGAGGCAAGAAGCCGCCGTGCAGCCATCTCTAAAGAAGCTGATTTTTTCGGTTCGATGGATGGTGCCAGCAAATTTGTACGCGGCGATGCTATCGCCGGTGTGCTCATCATGCTGATTACGATCATTGGCGGACTGGTTGTGGGCATGTTACAGCATGATCTTGATTTGGACACTGCCGCACGCAATTACACCTTATTAACCATTGGCGATGGTTTGGTTGGACAGATTCCGGCACTGGTTATTTCAACGGCCGCCGGTCTGGTGGTAAGCCGTGTAACAACAGATGAGGATCTCAGCGAACAGGTTTTAGGACAGTTATTCAATCAACCTCAAGCACTGGTGATTACCGCTAGCATTCTGGGTGTCATGGGTCTGGTTCCCGGTATGCCGAATTTCGTGTTTTTATTGCTGGCTTCTGTACTGGGGTTTGGCGCGTATCTGATGAATAAAAATGCGCAAGCCAAAGCAAAAGAGCAGGAGTCAGTCGCTGAAGAAGCTCCTGTTGTGGAACAACAGGATGCCAGCTGGAATGATGTCATGCCTATTGATACGCTGGGTCTGGAAGTAGGTTACCGCTTGATCCCACTTGTCGACAAGGCACAGCAAGGTGATCTGCTTAAGAGAATCAATGGTATTCGTCGTAAATTTGCGCAGGAAATCGGTTTCTTACCCCCAGTTGTCCATATTCGTGACAATCTGGAATTACGTCCCAATGCTTATCAGATTACTTTGAAAGGCTCAGTAATCGGTCAGGGCGAGTCCTATAACGGTATGTACCTGGCGATTAATCCAGGAAGAGTAACCTTGACATTGCCTGGAACACCAACCAGTGACCCGGCATTTGGATTGCCTGCCGTATGGATAGAAGCCTCGCTAAGAGAGCAGGCGCAAGCTAATGGTTATACGGTGGTTGACGCGAGTACGGTAGTGACTACCCATATCAATCATCTCATTCACATGCATACTGCCGAACTACTGGGTAGACAAGAATTGCAACAATTGCTGGATCATCTCAGCGCAAAATCACCTAAATTGATAGAAGATTTGGTGCCGAAACTGATGCCGCTTGCAGCATTGCAAAAGATTCTGCAAAACCTGTTAAGTGAGAATGTGCATATCCGCGATATGCGTACCATCATCGATGTATTGACTGAACATGCAGCAGTAACACAGGATACTGCTCAATTAACAACATTCGTGCGTATTGCGCTGGGGCGGGCTATTGTGGAACAGTTTTTCCCGGCGGGCTCAGAACTCCAGGTGATGAGCCTTCATCATGAACTGGAAAATATCTTGATGCAAGTTGTGCAAAGTGGAGGCCAGGATGGGGGCGGGATGGAACCTGGGCTGGCGAATATGCTATTGAAAGAGGCAGGGGCGGCTGCCAAGCATCAGGAAAGTCTGGGATATCCTGTTGTCCTGCTGGCGCCTGGTTCAATTCGTACGCTATTGGCACAATTCCTGCGCCGTGCCGTACCGCAACTCAGAGTGCTGTCGCATACAGAAATACCTGATAACCGTAAAATTAAAATCACTTCCGTTATTGGAGGTAAACAATGAAAGTCAAGCGTTATGTAGCTGCTACATCGCGTGAAGCAATACGCAAGGTTAAACATGATCTGGGCGCCGATGCAGTTATTTTATCCAATCGAAAAATACCTGGTGGTGTTGAAATCATGGCGCTGGCAGATTCGGATATGAACAGCTTGGTTGATACGCATCAACCGAATCAGTCCAAGGAAACAAAGCGAAACGATGAAGCAACGGTTGGCAGGTCAGTTTCTGAATCTGTAGAGCCTGACTCTGCTGCATTCAATGCTGTGTCTTCTTATTATGGAATTCCGGTACAACCGGAGGAAAAAAAGCAACCTGAACCAACCAAAAACACAGAGAAACTACCCGAGCGTATTCCTGAAAAAGTGGTATCAGAAGATTTTGTGCGTAGCCTCATGAATGAAATTCATACCATGAAATGTACGCTCGAAGAACAGTTGGCAACCGTGGCATGGGGCAATGCAACACAACGCAGCCCGGAAAAGATGAAAATAATGGGTACGTTGTTAAATGTGGGATTCAGCCCATTGTTATCGCGCCGGTTAGTGGAAAAATTATCGGATGGTTTGACTTATATTCAAAGCCTGAAACAGGCTGTATCGGCACTGGAACATAACTTGCAAACGGCTGGTGTTGACGAAATGATTCAAAAAGGCGGCGTTTATACATTGCTGGGTGCAACCGGTGTCGGTAAAACAACAACCATCGCGAAAATTGCGGCGCGGTGTGTGATGCGGCATGGTGCTGATAAAGTGGCCTTGCTGACAACGGATAGCTATCGTATCGGTGGGCATGAGCAGTTGCGGATTTATGGCCGGTTATTGGGATTGCCTGTCAGAAATATTCAGGATGCGGAAGACTTGCATTTAACACTTTCGGATCTGAAGAATAAACATATCGTATTGATTGATACGATCGGTATGAGTCATCGTGATCAGATGGTGTCAGAACAGGTTGCAATGTTTAATCATGCCGAGTTGAACATCAAAAAAATACTGGTGATGAGTGCGGCATCAAGCGGCAGTACATTGGATGAAATTATTTCAGCTTACAGCAAATATGGCATACATGGTTGTATTTTGACCAAGCTTGATGAAACGGCAAGCTTGGGTGCTGCGATGGATGCTGTTATCCGCCGTAAATTGGTGTTGCATTATGTGACCAACGGACAAAAAGTGCCTGAAGATATCCATCCGGCCAATGGCCGCTATCTGTTGCATCAAATTTTTAAATCGAAACCGAGCGAAACAGCATTCACACTTCAGGACGCCGAATATGCACTGCTAATGTCGAGAAGCAATAACCAGGTTGAGAATGCCGTTCGCACGTTTGCTGGAGCAGGAAATGACTAAATTTTTATACGACCAGGCGGAAGGATTACGCGGACTGATGTCTCGCCAAATTAATCTGGGATCGCGTGTTATTACGCTTGCCGGTGGTGTTAAAGGTATTGGTAAAACAACGCTTGCAGTTAATATGGCGGCAGTATTGGCCGAGAAGGGCAAACGCGTGTTATTGATCGACGAGAATCCCTGTCCCAATAATATTGGCGCACGGTTCGGCTTAAAGACGCGTTTTGATTTTCTGCATGCGATTAACCAGGATCGACGACTGGATCAGGTTGTTTTACAGGGAGCCGAAAATATTTTTGTGCTATCGGCCTTCAGAGGAATTGCGGCTTTATCATCATTGAGTGCTTTGGAGCAAAACAGACTGGTGACAAATTTTAGTCAGTTAACCGAATCAATAGATGTCATTTTGATTGACACAGCGATGGCTGGAGAGACTCAGGTTTTACCACTGAGTCTTGCATCAGAGCAAGTCTTGATTGTGATTTCCGGTTCAGCTGCGTCACTGACGGGTGCTTATGCTTTGATAAAAATGATGAGCCAGGAATATGCAAAACAGAATTTTATGATCTTTATTAATAAGGTAGATACGATACAAAGCGCTTATGCGGTTTTTGAAAATTTCTCGAACGTCGTACAACAATATTTATCTGTTTCGCTTGAATTGGCAGGTTATGCCCAATCGGATCAGCGAATCAATCAGGCAAATCGTATGTGTCAGCCTGTAATCAATCTATTTTCATCATCTCAAACAGCCAATTACTTTAGACAGCTTGCTGATAACGTCATGTTTTCTCCTTGTGTGGAGCAGTACAAAGGGGAAGTTCATGGTTTTATGCAACGATTGATTCATACATGTCATTTAAGTATGGCAAATTTTACGGTATAGCGACAATATGTATACAGCAACAGGAATAAAAGAGAAAGAAGGTTTTGTTGATGAATTTGCGCCGCTGGTCAAGCGCATTGCTTATCATATGATGGCTAAATTACCTGCCAGTGTTCAGGTTGATGATCTGATTCAGGCGGGAATGATTGGTTTGCTGGATGCGATAAGCCGTTATGAAGGATCGTATGGCAGGCAATTTGAGAGCTATGCTGCACAGCGTATTCGTGGCTCCATCCTGGATGAGTTGCGTGAAGCGGACTGGTTGCCGCGTAGTATCCGTAAGAAGATGCGTCAGATTGAAGTGGCGGTCGCTAAACTGGAACAGCAGAATGGTTGTGCGCCAAGCGAACAGGAACTGGCGAGTGAGCTGGATATATCGCTGGATGAATATCACTCGACACTGCAAAGTGCGCGTGGGGCGCAGTTGATTTATTACGAAGATTTTCAACAGGACGACGAAGAACCTTTCCTTGACCGGCTGATGGTCGATGATGACAGCAATCCGTTAAACACGCTGGTGGACGAAAGCCTGAGAAAATCACTCATTGAAGCGATTGATAATTTGCCGCCGCGTGAAAAGCTGGTTATGGGTATGCATTATGAACAGGAAATGAATTTGCGTGAAATCGGCGAGGTGCTTGGTGTTAGCGAATCACGGGTATGTCAATTGCATACGCAGGCAATTGCACGTTTACGTGGCCGTATGAGGAGTCTTTGAACCAAATTAAATGATGGTTAGTGTTTTTCTTAATACTCTGTACGAAGGATAGTAATGATCAAAAACACCAAAATTGATGTCAACAGTGTATTGGGTGTTTTGCTTGCATTAGTGGCGATTATGGGCGGGCAGATGCTCGAGGGCGGGCATGTCAGCGCGTTATTGCAGTTTGCCGCGTTTGTGATTGTAATCGGTGGAACGGTCGCTGCCGTTTTGCTGCAAAGCCCGGTGAAAATTCTGATCAGTGGTGTGAAAATGTCAAAATGGGTCTTCTATCCCCCAGTAAGGCCTTATCAGCAATTAATCAGGCAATTGATCGATTGGGCGCATTTGTCAAGGAAAGAAGGTTTACTGGCGTTGGATGAATATGCCGATTTAGTAGCCGATCCGTTAACAAAAAAAGGGTTGCAGTTGATTGCTGATGGCAGTAAACCGGAAAAGCTACGCGAAATACTGGAAATAGAAGTTGATACTGAGGTCTCTTTTCAACGCCAGTCGGCGAGAATATGGGAGGCTGCAGGGGGCTATGCGCCGACCATCGGTATTTTGGGGGCGGTGCTTGGTTTGATTCATGTGATGGAAAATTTGACCGATCCCAGTTTGCTTGGCGGCGGTATTGCCGTTGCATTCGTTGCTACGATTTATGGTGTCGGCCTGGCTAATTTATTTTTCTTGCCGGTTGCCAGCAAGCTTAAAACAGTGATTAATGAACAGCTGGTGATGCGAGAAGCACTGGTCGACGGGTTGGTAGCAATTGCCAGCGGTGAGAATCCACGGGAAATTGAAAATCGACTGATGAGCTATTTTGTCGGCGCCAAATAATTTTGATGGTTATTTGTGTTGTAAGTCTATTGATTAATTTAAGATATGTCTCGTAGAAGATTACTTGAAGAAGAAACGCATGATAACCACGAACGCTGGCTGGTTTCCTATGCGGATTTCATTACCTTGCTGTTTGCATTTTTTGTTGTGATGTATGCCGTCTCCTCTTTGAATGAGGGGAAATATAAGGTTTTGAGCAGTTCGCTGGTACATGCCTTTAAAAATAAGGCTGTAAATACGGATGTCGATCAATCGAATGATTCTCAATCGATGCTTAAAACTGAACCGGATGGAGCGATGGTCAAGGTTTTTGATGAGCAGAAAACGCAGGCACAGGTAGAGCGTAAACAAAAGCAGGAAAGAATGCGTTCTATGGCACAGGATATACTTCAGGCTCTCGGACCATTGATTGACGATGGCAGCGTAACGGTGACACAAAGTAATATCGGTATTACGGTAGAAATTAACGCCAGTGTACTTTTTTTACCGGGAGAAGCGTTATTGAATGAAGATTCGACTGAAGCCTTGCGCGAGGTGGCCAAGGTCATTAAAGGCCATAATCATGAGATTCAGGTCGAAGGCCATACCGATAATATACCCATTCATACCTTGAACTTTCCATCCAATTGGGAATTGTCTACTGCAAGAGCCAGTAGTGTGATACGTCTGTTTATAGACAATGGTGTAAAAGCGAATAGATTAACAGCAATTGGCTATGGTGAAAACCGTCCGGTAGCCAGTAATGAAACCAGCGACGGAAGAAAGCGTAATCGCAGAGTATCGATTATGATACTGGCCAATGATCCAAATCAGAGCACTGAAATACCGTTAACACCGGATTGACTCGATAAGCGCCTGGTAATAAAAGACGTGAATCGATTGTTACAGCACTTTGTTTGAGCGTGTTCTTTGTATTAATGCAAAACACGTGGGACGGCCAGAATGAATTCGGGGATTGGTACATCAAAATGTACGCCGTCTTCAGCCGCCATTTGGTAACTGCCTTTCATTGATCCGGCGACAGCAGAGATGACTGTTCCGCTGGTATATTCAAAAGTATCCCCCGGTTTAAGTACGGGTTGTTCACCGACAACACCCAATCCACGCACTTCATGTACCGAGCCGTCTCCATTCGTAATAATCCAGTGGCGGCTGATTAATTGGGAAGTTACCGTGCCTTTGTTGGCAATAGTAATCGTATAGGCAAATACATGCTGGTCAATCTCTTCATCCGATTGTTCCGGCAAATAAACCGTTCTTACGTTGATATCTATTTCATATTTCTTTTCTGACATGGTGTTTATTGCACACTATTTTTCTGAATGTATCAAGCGAAATATATGGCAATTTCCAAAACAATTCACTTCTCGTTAACGTGCCAGGTCATTTGCGGGTAAAATAGCGTATTTGATTTCAGTGAGGTTTTTTATGTATCAAATTGCTCCAAGCATTTTGTCAGCGAATTTCGCCAAACTTGGTGAAGAGATTACCAATGTCATCGATTCCGGCGCGGATATTATTCATTTTGATGTGATGGATAATCATTATGTGCCGAATCTGACGATTGGGCCGCTCGTGTGTGAGGCAATCCGCCCGTTAACGGATGCCATGATTGATGTGCATTTAATGGTCGAACCTGTTGATCGGATTGTTCCCGATTTTGCCAAAGCGGGTGCGAATATTATTTCATTTCATCCGGAAGCATCGAATCATATTGACCGCACCATTGGGTTGATCAAGGATCAGGGTTGTAAGGCTGGCCTGGTGTTTAACCCGGCGACACCTTTGCATTATCTGGATCATGTCATAGAAAAACTGGATTTGATTCTTATCATGTCGGTCAATCCCGGTTTTGGCGGGCAAGCGTTTATTCCTGAGGCATTGAATAAGCTTAAGGCGGTTCGCAAACGTATTGATGACTGCGGTAAAAACATCCTGCTGGAAATTGACGGTGGTGTCAAAGTGGACAATATTGCTGAAATCGCAAGAGCAGGTGCGGATACGTTTGTCGCGGGCTCTGCGATTTATAATGCAGGCAAGGATAGCGACCCGCATCGATATGACAGCATTATTGCCGCAATGCGCGCTGAATTGGGCAAAGTTTGATTGTCAATAACAATAAAAAAAATAAACATGTTTATCTAACATGTTGAATAGGCAATATGAATCAACACATTTTTTCTTACGCTAAGACCACGGTTGAAAAACCTGATTTTCCTTTACCGGTCAAGGTGGTCATGATTGACCTGGATGGCACATTACTGGATACCGCGGAGGACCTGGCGCTGGCGGCCAATTTAATGCTGCGAGAACTGGATAAACCTGAACGATCGGTTGAAACGATCAAATCGTATATCGGCAAAGGCATTCAACGGCTCGTTAAACGGGCTTTGACTGGCGATTTAAATGGCGAACCGGAACCTGAATTACTTGAGCAGGCACTATTGATCTACAAGAAGCATTACGCGGAAAATGTTCATGTCAATACCAAGCCTTTTCCGGGTGTTCAGGAAGGTGTTGACCGGTTGCGTCAAGCTGGTTTCCGTCTGGCCTGTATTACCAATAAATCCGAGAGTTTTACGGTGCCATTGCTCAAATCAACCGGATTTTATGACTGTTTTGAAATCATACTGTCCGGTGATAGCCTGCCAAAATGCAAACCGGATCCCATGCCGTTAACGCATATCTGCAGTTATTTTAACGTGCAGCCGCATGAATCAATCCTGATGGGGGATTCGTTAAACGATGCAACGGCGGCGCGTGCTGCGGGTTGTCATGTGTTTTGCGTTCCATATGGTTACAACGAAGGGCGCGATGTGCATGAACTTGATTGTGACGCCATAGTGCCGTCCCTTGTGGAAGCTGCTCAATTAATCGTAAAAAATGCCTGATTATTGATGGTGTGGCTATTTAATGCAATTGTATTTCAAGCAAAATCTTCATGTGTTTTTCTTTTCTCACTGCTTTCCATGGTAAAAAATAATGACCGAGAATGAATTCAATCAACTCGCGGAGAAAGGTTATAACCGGATTCCGGTTGTGCTGGAGACTTTTGCTGATCTGGATACACCGCTTTCGATTTATCTGAAACTGGCCAACCAGCCCTATTCGTATTTGTTGGAATCGGTGCAGGACGGTGCACATTTTGGTCGCTATTCTTTTGTTGGATTGCCGGCAACTACACGTATTGAAGCGCGGGGTAATCAAGTCAGAGTGGTCGACAAGAATCATGTCGAGGAAAAAACGGTCGAGGATACCCTGGCCTTTATCCATAACTATTTGGCGGAATTTAACGCCGCACCATTAAAAGATTTGCCTTGTGGCGGACTGGTCGGGTATTTTTCGTATGATACGGTGCGTTATATCGAGCATAAACTGGCTGGCAATGCAAAACCCGATACACTCGATACCCCGGATGTCTTATTGTTACTGTCGGAAGAAGTTGCCGTGGTGGATAATTTATCCGGGAAGCTTTATCTGGTTGAATTTGTGGATCCGGGTATTGAAAACGCCTATCAGGCAGCCCGTGGGCGTTTGAAGTTATTGTTGGCGAAGTTGCGTCAATCAGTTGAAATTCCGGTTGAACAGGCGGTCAAACGGGGAGCGGCGGTGTCCGAGTTTCAGGAAAGCGATTTTCTTGCGGCAGTTAAACGGGCAAAACAATATATTTATGACGGCGATATTATGCAGGTGGTCTTGTCGCAACGCACCAGCAAGCCGTATCATGCATCAACACTGGCTTTGTACCGTGCGCTCAGAAGCCTGAACCCTTCTCCGTATATGTTCTATTATCACTTCGATAGTTTTCACGTGATCGGCGCATCTCCTGAAATCCTGGTACGCTTGAAGAATGATACCGTTACCGTAAGACCGATTGCCGGAACACGTCCGCGTGGTAAAAATCCGGAACAGGATGCCGAATACGCGGCGGATTTGCTGGCGGATCCCAAAGAACTGGCGGAGCATGTCATGTTGATGGATCTTGGGCGTAATGATATCGGCCGCGTAGCACAGACGGGAACCGTCAAGGTGACCGAAAATATGCAGATTGAAAATTATTCCCATGTCATGCATATCGTGTCCAATGTGGAAGGGCAGTTGAAAGCGGGAATGAACGCAATGGACGTATTGCGCGCCACGTTTCCTGCAGGTACGGTCAGCGGTGCGCCCAAGGTTCGTGCGATGGAAATTATCGATGAACTTGAAGTGTCAAAACGCGGTGTTTACGCCGGAGCGGTCGGCTACCTGGGGTTCAATGGCGATATGGATCTGGCCATTGCGATTCGAACCGGTGTCGTCAAGGACGGCAAGCTCCATGTTCAGGCCGGTGCGGGTATTGTTGCGGATTCAGTTCCTGAAAACGAATGGATAGAAACCCAAAACAAGGCCAAGGCGATTTTGCGCGCTGCGGAAATCGCGGAAGATGGTCTGGACTATAAATTTGATTAACAGTAATCAGGTCTTAATCTCGCTGTTTTTATTGATCTTATTGTCGCCAATGCTCGGCAAAACATGCCAATTATCGTCAGGTTTGTCACGTTTTTTTCTGATGTCTGTATCATGGTTTCTTCGTGGGATGCTGCATTGCAAGACCGGGTGCCTTTCATTTCTACCACCATCACTAAAGTTTGGGATCGGCTAAGGAAGGTAGCAGGACTACCGCATCTACGCCTGTATGATCTGCGGCATCAATTTACTCATTCTCTGATCAACAATGGCGGGACGCTGTATGAAGTTCAACAGATACTCGGTCATTCCGATTCGAAGGTGACTATGTGGTGCACGTATCTGTTCACCAAGGCATTGCGGGAAACCGCCAATAATGCTGCGGTGAAAATAGGGGCGTAGAAGGGGTTAGAATGTTAAGTGTGACGTTTCCTTGACATAAACAATGGATTAATTATTGAATATTGGTTTATGTTCAGAATGCTCGGACAGAATTATTTCAAAAATTCCTACGTATCTATTAAAACAAAGTGTGAAGCAGAGAACCTTAATGCTTCATAGGAAAAATCAGAACAGAAGTACATGCACAAAAGTTACCAATAGCAAAAAGTATTAGGATTATCCTAAAGAACAAAGTACTATAATGGTCAATAATTATTGACCTTTGATTTTCTAAACCAGATATAAAAAAATACAAGCTATAAGAGCGTCTTTTCTTTTTTGGATGAAAGCGATGAGTAAGAAAAATCCTTCACCTGCTGATATTGCGCGCGAAGCATTGGTCAGCTTAGCATTGAAAAAAATCCCACCTACGCCGGACAACTATCAAAAAATTTATTATCAAATTATAGGCTTGCCAGATCACCATGTAACTGATGTTCATGCAAAAATGTTATTGGAATTAGCCAGAGGTGTTCCACGTCGCTCACAAAATTTGCTTGATCTTGCAAATGGTCTGGAAAAGGCTGCAGATGAGAAGAATTGGATAAAATATAAATCGATATTTATTAATTTTGTCACTAAAACTACCTCACATCTCGACAATTCAACATCGCCACTCAAGTCAGGATCAGGGTCTGATTATTCTCGGAACGTTTCCATGCAGAGGGGAAGTGGTGATTTTGCAGCAAAACAAAATTTACATCAGGATTCCAATACTTCATTAATAGACGAAAACTATGAGGTGGATAATTATTCCATGCAGTTTTTGAAGGTAATAGCACAATTACTTGAACATTCATCGTCTGTTTTGATTGAAAAAGAGGCCGTTGTTGAAGAAACTAAAATGCTAGCCTTAAAAGCTCGCAAAATAAAGAACAAGCAAGAATTGAAACAGTTCATGAATTCTCTTGAGCGACTTAACGCCATCATAGAACCTGATGATGAGAATGGTATGAGGTTGCAACAGGGTATTCGCCGGATACTCGATTTAATAATGGATAGTGCCGAACAGCTGGTATCTGAGGATCAATGGCTTAAAGAGCAGATTTCAAGTGCAAGAGAGGCTATATCTGACTCATTAAACCTGGAGGATATTAGTCAAGTCGAGCAAGTCCTTAAGAAGATAGCGGAAAGAAAGCAAGCTATAAGAGACAGGTTAGCTGAGGCCAAGATAATAATGAAGCAAATGGTTACTTCTCTCATCTCAAATCTGGAGGAGTTATCTACCGAGACGGGTGATTATAGCGCTAAGCTTGAGAATTTTTCCGAGAGAATAGGTCAGAGTGATGACATTGCGGATATAAGTTTGTTGATTGATGATGTTATACAAGAAACTAAGCAGGTACAGGAAAATTTATCGGTGTATAGCGAAATAATACTGACTTCTCGTGCCGAAGCGAGAGGCGCGCTACTTCAGATCAACCAACTGGAAACCAGGCTGCAAGAAATGAGTGAGAAGGCGTCAGAAGATTACCTTACCGGAGCACTCAATAGGCGTGGATTTGATAATGCCTATCAACGCGAGTTATCGATTGCGGGACGTAACGGTAAACAACTGTGTTTTGCTTTACTCGATATCGATAATTTTAAGCAGTTAAATGATACATATGGTCACGATGTGGGTGACAAAGTGTTAGTTTATTTAGTCGAAGCTGTGAAAAAAGTTGTCAGATTAGAGGATATCGTGTCTCGATATGGAGGTGAAGAGTTCGCGATTTTATTGCCTAATACGATGCTTGAAAATGCGGTTGAGATTTTAGAAAGAATTCGTCGCCACATAATTAAAGAATTTTTTCTACACGAAAACAAACGAATATTAGTTACGTTTAGCGCAGGTGTGACGCAATACCAGCCAGGAGATTCACAACAAAATCTATATCAACGCGCGGATAAGGCCTTATATCAGGCGAAGAGAAACGGAAAGAATCAGATAGTTGTGGATGCAGAAGTTGCACTATCGGTTCATCCATAAAAATTCAGTGATTCGTAATGGAGTGAGATAAAAATTGCTTCTAATAATTAGGGTAATGATTAAAATCATTTATTAAGGGCGATCAGGATGACTCAATCAAATCCATCAGAATCAAATGAAATTAATATTTTAAAGTATGATTTCAATGATATTAAGCTTAAAGTCGGCGACAAATTGCAAATCAAACCCTCTGCGATGACAAAAGCTCAATGCTGTTTAAAAAATAGTGACTATTGTTCTGCTACTGTAATAGGCTACGTTTCTGATAAAACGCTACTTGTTTATTTACCAAAAGTAGATCCACTGGTTGGATATCCATTACTCTCTGGCGATCAAATCTTTGTCCGTTTTTTCAATGGGCAAAATCTTTTTAGTTTTAAAGTTTTTGTTGAACAAGTCATTAACCTCCCCTTTAAATACATTCATTTATCTTTCCCCACTCAGATTCATGGACAAGTTATACGGAACTCAGTACGTATTAAGGCCAACATAGAAGCAAAAGTAACCGTTAACCACGAAACCTTTCCTGCAACAATCACGAATTTAAGTAGCACGGGTGCTGAAATCCAGATACGCGCTGATTTGGGGGAACCTGGTTCCACTTTGAATCTATCTTTTGATGTTAACATCCATGAAAAAATTGCTACCTTTTCTGTGTCTGCCATTATTAAAAGATTTAGCTTGAGCAAAAATGAAATAGGTCAATTAATTTATGGCATTAAATTTATCGAATTGATGCCTGAGCAAACACAAATGCTATTAAGCTATATTTATCAAGAGCTTGTTTATGATAATGGCAAGATAATCTGAGAGTGTTCAATAAAACATAAATAGCTAGTAGCTTCTTTGAGCGCGCAAAGGGGGGAGCGTCTTGCGATCGAGTATAAAAAGCAATCTAATTATTTCGAGTTTGCTCGAACAGGCTGCTGAAAATGCTGTTCCAGCAGCCTGTTGATTCAGGATGTGTTTTTCGGTTTACTGTTGTTGCATGACAAATATTTCGACCCGGCGGTTCATCGCGCGCCCGGCCGGTGTGTCGTTCGATGCAATCGGTTCGTACGATCCGCGTCCGTCGATTTGAATGCGTTGATTGGGCACGCCGCGCTGGACGAGATAATCGCGGGTGCTGGCGGCGCGGTTGACAGACAGCGGATTGTTAATGGCGTCACTGCCGGAGCTGTCGGTATGACCAATAATTGCGATGTTTGTCGTCGGGTTTTGTAGCAGGCTTGTTGCGAAGCTGTCCAGTATGGAGCGCATGCCGGGTTTGATTTGTGCACGCCCGGTATCGAAGGTGATATCGCTCGGGATTTCCAGCTTAAGGCGATTGTCGGCTGTCTGTGAAACCTGTACACCGCTTCCTGCCGTGGCGGCTTCCATCTGCTGTTTCTGCTCTTCCATATGTCTGGACCAGACATATCCTGCTGCCGCACCGGCTGCTGCACCGGCCGCTGCACCAATGGCTGCGCCTTCGCCATCACCGGCAAGAACGCCGATCAGTGCTCCCGTTGCTGCACCGGCTAGCGCGCCTTGGCCTGTGGTACGCTGCGTTTCTGACATGTTGGCGCAGCCACTTAAAATAAATACTGCCATGATTGCAATAATGACTTTACGCTGCATATGAATTCTCCTTATTAAGGTGACATGAATATTTTGAGTTTCCTACAAACCCTTTGACATTCACTTTATCATAGGGTTTGCTTGCTTTCACCATTTGATCAGTATAGCCTTGCGCTTTTAAAAATATAAGGAAATTAGCCATGGAAAAAGAGGTTATTTCATGTGAGTTGCATGATTTCGTCGAAGTGGCCTGCATGTATGGGTATCAGTTACGATTAATCCTGAAAAGTGGCGGAACGGTTGAAGGGAAGGCGGTCGATATCGCCTCGGCAGATGGCCGTGAATTACTGGTTATTGATAATGATACCAGACAACAAATCGATTTAACGACATTGGCTAAAATGGAGGTGCTGACACCGAATGCAAAGTTTTCCGAAGTAGTGTTCTGAGACGTTTGGTAAGGTCGCTGATTCAGAAAGGAATACCGCAGTCATAGTGGATCGTTTCGTCAAAAATGGATTGAAGGTTATGGTGCTGGTTTTGCTGACGGGCAGTGTTGCGCTGGCGGTTATCGCTTTTAATCCGGCATTATTGAAACCCGCCATTGAGCACTGGTTTAAAACGAACTACCAGCGCACGCTGAAGATGACCGGTGACATTCAGCTGACTTTGTTTCCCCGTATTGATCTTGTTTTGAATGATATTTCGCTTAGCGAATATCAACAGGATGATCGATTCGTTTCAATCGAACAGTTAACTCTGACGATGCCGGTCATGCCCTTGTTCAATCGACGGCTGGAAGTTGGCGATTTTTATGTGTCAGGGTTTGCGGCCGAATTGGTGCGGGATCAAAACGGGAAGTTCAATTTTGCCGATCTGCTAAAAGGCGATGATGAATCTTTCATTAGTACGTTTCAGATCAGCCGAATAAAAATGGATAACAGCCGGTTGCGCTTTCGGGATGATTTGACGGGCCGGTATTATGAACTGGATGCGATGCGGTGGACTGCCGTGCAGGTTGAAACGGATCAGCTGCAACAGATCCGGATGGATGCTCGGTTATCCGTTAGTGAGATGGAAACTGCGGAAAAGCAATTATTCATGTCGCCTGTGAAGACGCAATTTGAAGTTGCGGACGTCCTGTTTAAGAATCAAGGACTGGTCATCAGGTCAATTTTGTTGTCGCTGCAGTCGGATTTTGATCATTCGGATCAATTGCCGGCCGGGCGCTTTTCCTCACACTTTTCTATTGCGGGTTTACATTGGAGTGATGAGATGCTGGCCAGTCAACATATGCATATGGAAGTGGCTTGGCAACATTCGGAAAAAATTGCGCAGGTGGTATACGATTCGGCTTTACAATTTAATACGGACAAAATGTCGGGTACGCTATCCGAAATCCACCTGGCATTCGATATTTTTCATCCGGACTATATGCGTCAATCCATGCACGGGCTTTTCAATGGGTATCTCAATATGGATTGGCCTGCCGAGTCACTGGAAATCGGGATGCAGGGAAAAATGGATGACCGTGCCGTTAATGCTGAAGCGCGGTTGCTGGGTTTTGCACAACCGGATCACAGGTTTAGACTTGAAATTGATGCGCTGGATGTCAGTGCATTGTTGCCGGCTGAATCATCCCCGTCGTCTTCATCGTCCCCATCGTCCGGGTCATCACGTTTCAAAGCCGAAGCAAGCTCATTTCCTGATTTTTCGTGGCTGGATGATACCGGTTTGAGTGGCGCCATTCATATTGGCAAATTGCTGGCCGGAGATCTTCAGTTTTCAGAGATACAGTTAGAGATCGGAAAGGGAGATAATTTTACTGATGATCAACCCGAATAACCGGCTGGCACGATGTCCGTATTCGCCGAATTGCTGATTTGCTGGCAGAAATGCCACGGGCGTCGCCACCTGCCCTGGCAGGGTACGGATGATCCCTATGCTGTCTGGTTGTCTGAGGTGATGTTGCAGCAAACGCAGGTGAATACCGTGATTCCCTATTATCAGCGATTTATTCGTCGATTTCCCAGTATCAAAATACTGGCGCAGAGCCCGCTTGATGATGTTTTGGCCGCCTGGAGCGGTTTGGGTTATTATTCGCGGGGGCGCAATTTGCATCGTGCGGCCTGCCGGATCATGACGGATTACCAGGGCGTGTTTCCGCAATCGCGCGAAAGCATACAGCAGTTGCCGGGTATTGGCCGATCGACTGCGGCAGCAATCGCTGTGTTTGCTTTTGGTCAACGGGAAGCCATAATGGATGGCAATGCCAAACGTGTTTTTGTACGCTATTTTGGTATCCGGAACTATCCTGGAGAGCCCAAAACGCTTAAGCAGCTTTGGGAACTGGCTGAACAGTCGTTGCCGGAAACGAATCATGGTGATGATATCCAAGTTTATACGCAGGGATTGATGGACTTGGGCGCCCTGGTGTGTTTGCGCCGCAATCCATTATGTGGCCAATGTCCGGTACAAGATACTTGTGCGGCGTATCGGGAAAACTGTGTTGCACAACTGCCCGTGCCAAAGCCCAGTAAACCGTTGCCGGAAAAACAAACGGTTTTTTTGATTTATACAACAAAAAATAAACTATTACTGGAAAAGCGCCCAAGCAAGGGCATCTGGGGTGGTTTGTGGTGTTTTCCGGAAGAAACCGGTGATGCAGACCGGTCGATTGCGCTGAATCATGGACAGCGGGTTGATCTGCCGCCGTTGATGCATACCTTTACCCATTACCGGTTGTGGATTAATCCGCAACGCATCGAAATTGACCGTGTTCATGAACAAAGCGAGAAAACGGTTATCTGGATAGAGCCGGAAAAAGCACTGGAACTGGCCATTCCTGTTCCGGTGAAGAAATTGATTCAACAGCATTTTTTAGGGAATACTAGACCGAATGGAAGACTGGAAGACGTGGCGGCAACAACAACGCAAACGGATCATTGCTGACCGCCAGGCGGCGGCGGAAACACTGCGCCGGGAATGGAGTCAGACCATTTCCGATATCCTGCGGCAAAGTTTCCCGGATTTGCGGAAGATGAAAATAGGGTTATATTGGCCGTTTCGTAGCGAATACGATCCGAGAGAAGCGGCAAAACATTTTTGGGAATCCGGTGCGACACTGGCATTGCCGGAAGTTGTTGAAAAACATCAACCGCTTTGTTTTCGGGAGTGGTGGCCGGATGCGCCGATGAAACCGGGCGCCTACGACATACCGGTTCCCGCCGGAACACATTGCATACAACCGGAAGCCTTGATTGTTCCCATGGTCGGCTTTGATCAAAAAGGCTTTCGGCTGGGATATGGCAGCGGTTATTTTGACCGGACACTAGCGGTTTATCCGGTTCAACCGCTGACCATAGGCGTTGCATTCGAATTGCAGCGATTAGAAAATGTTCATCCGCGGTTGCATGATATCGCCATGCAGTATGTGGTGACCGAGGCGGGTGTTTTTCAATCGGAGCAGTCGTTGTAAGTTGCTATACGTGGAATACCACCATATCGGCGGTGATTTCGTGGATGTTTACCCCGACGACATCTATCCAGGCAGCCGGATTTCCCGGGTCTCCAAAATAGACCGTAAAACCGTCATCATCTCTGCTTTCGATAGTGGTGATGAGATCCAACAGTTCTGGCACGCTGTCAATTCCGGTTTTATCCGCATCAAAAAACAGGCGGTCTTCGCCCACAGTAAAATCATGTACGCGGTAAAAGCCGAGCGCATAAAACCCGAACGTATCGTTGCCGAGTCCGCCGAACATCTGATCGTGCCCGTGTCCTCCTCTTAAAATGTCATTTCCGGCGCCGCCAAATAATTTATCGGTGCCGCCCTGACCATCGAGATCGTCATCCCCTGAGTCCCCGTCAATGATATCGTTACCGTCGCCGCCTTTGAGCTCGTCATTGCCGTCTTCACCTTCGATTTCATCGTTACCAATATCTGCCTGGATAATGTCGTTTTCCGCATCGCCAATGTAGTGAAAATCGTTTTCACTAAACCCACCTGATCCGAAGCCTTCAAATTCCAGGCCATCGATAATTTCAATTAATCCTGAAGCACCAAGATTCTGGCGATTTGTAACTGTAACTGCCATGATGTATCCCTCCAACTATGAGAATATATCTTAAGTATTCTAAAAACCTGTCTGAGATCTCGCTGAAGCACGCATTGTGGTGTAAAAAACGAACTCAAAATACACACTGTCTTCGTGCATGCGCCGATTTTTCCTTCAATTTTGTCCGGCTCTGTATCGCTGGATTGAGATCTCGAACAAGTTCTAGCGCAAAAAGCATTGTAACTTTATTCAATAATGCTAATAATAATGATATTGATTCTCAATCATATCAAAACAGAAATATAATACAAGTACCCAAGCCATGAAAACGATGAAAAAAACGGATCTGGATGCCTTGCAGCAGGCAAAGCAATATATCGTAAAGGAAAAATTTGTTGAAGCAGAAGATTTAATCGTTCAGTTAAGGAAACAGTATCCCCAGTCATCCGATGTGGCCAAGTTGTGGTGTTCGCTGGCGATGCGAACCGGGCGTATCGCGGATGTGCCCGAGTACGCAGAAAAAATATATCGGTCGGCTGACAATGAATTCCAAAAAGCACTATGGGCGCACTACAAGGGTACGGCATATTTTATGCTGCTGAATTTGCCGAATGCGAGACTGCAGTTTGAACTGGCGCTGAATCATTTGATGGCCTGGGCCAAGGCTGGAAAAATCCCGCTGAAAAAACAAAAAGAAAATCAATCGACGCAAAGTGATGTTTTTGCTACCGGCAAGGCCGAGCAACTACTGTGGGAAACCTGCGTGGCATTGGCCGGGAAAGGGATTCCGGCTTTTCCCTTTGCAGGTACTTTGCTGGGGCTTGTGCGTAACGGGCAATTGCTTGATTTTGATAAAGACCTCGATATCGCGGTATGGATGGAATCGTGGGATGCCTGTTGCACGGAACTGGAAAAAATGGGTTGGGTACGGCCATCGATGGGCATTCAATACAGCAATTACCGTGATTATGTGCATTCGGAGCTGGGTATCACGCTGGATATCTGCGGCTTGCAGGCCGACGGTAAACGTATAACAGGCGGATTCTGTCTGCCGGATCGTCCGCCGGAATACCAGCGTGTTTCCGTTTTTCCAAAATTTGAGTTGGAACAGCGAACAATGAAACAGGGCGATGTTTACTTTCCGAAGCAGCCCGAATTGATTCTGAATGCGTTTTACGGCGATTGGCGTACTCCCAATCCCAACTGGGATACCGTGATTTCAGCAGTGAATCTGGAGAAGTTTACGCTGCTGGTCAGGTGTTATGCTTATCATCGCTTGGCTCAGTACTGGCTGCGCGGAAATTTGGAAAAAGCCTGGTGTTATGCGTATCAGATTGTGTTGAGAGATCCCGATGATGTGGTTTCGCTCAGGTGCCGCCAATGGTTGGAGCGTGCTTTGGTTAGATTGAATCGTGATATTCCTTGCTGGCCGCAGAATAAGAAACAAATTCGTGTTTTTACGCGGATGGTGGCCGATCTGTTTCATGTCGGCCATATTAATTTTCTGCGCACGGCAAAGTCACTGGGCACACATTTAACGGTTTGTGTCGTTCCGGATGAGCGCGTGCTGGACAACAAGGGAAAACTGCCGGTGATGACACAAATGGAACGGGTTGCTGCCGTTTCGGCTTGCAAATACGTTGACCACGTCATTACCGAAAGTCCGGTTAACGCGACGCTGGAATTCATGCGGCAAAACGGATTCGATTTGTACGCATTTGCCTGCGCGGATGAAAAGGAACGTGCGGATAAGTACCGGCAATGCGCATTGTTGCCGCGTGAAATGATTCGTGAGCTGGATTACACCCCGGGTATTTCTTCAACCGATATCGTGCAACGTATCTTGAAAGCGTGTTGAGAAAAAAGCCTGGAGATAGAAGTGCTGCCTTGCAATCAATTTTGTATTGCGCTTATTAAGTATATAATACGCAGTTAGTTTTGATTGATGCGGCAATTGAATCCGTGCGATCAGAGACGGATAAACCAAGATCAACAGCCGATACATTCCACTGATATATCCACCATGCGACCTATTACGAAATCCAGCAAGCTTGCCAATGTCTGTTACGATATTCGCGGTCCCGTGCTGGAACGCGCACGCCGCATGGAAGAAGACGGCCATCATATCATCAAACTCAACATCGGCAATCCGGCAACATTTGGCTTTGAAGTGCCGGAAGAGATTCTGCAGGATGTGATTCATAACCTGTCGGAAGCATCCGGTTATTGCGATTCAAAAGGGTTATTCGCGGCGCGCAAGGCGATCATGCACTACACGCAGGAAAAACAGATTCCCAACGTGCAGATGGACGATATTTTCATCGGCAATGGTGTTTCTGAGCTCGTAGTATTGACCATGCAAGCGCTTCTCGATAATGGTGATGAAGTGCTTATCCCGATGCCGGATTATCCGCTCTGGACGGCCGCCGTGGTATTGTCAGGCGGTATTGCGAAACATTACATGTGTGACGAACAGGCTGATTGGCTACCGGATCTGGACGATATCCGTTCCAAGATCAATCAAAGAACGCGTGCGATAGTCATTATTAATCCCAATAATCCGACCGGAGCGCTTTATCCCAAGGAATTCCTGCTGGAATTGATTGAAATTGCGCGTCAGCATCAATTGATTATTTATGCCGACGAAATTTACGACAAAATTCTCTATGATGGTGCGCAGCATGTGTCCGTTGCATCACTGGCGGATGATGTGTTGTTTGTTACCTTTAACGGCTTGTCCAAAAATTACCGGGCGGCCGGTTTTCGCTCCGGTTGGGCGATTGTTTCGGGAGAAAAAAGTCACGCGACGGACTACATTGGCGGCTTGAATATGCTGGCCTCCATGCGGCTCTGTGCCAATGTACCGTCGCAATTCGGTATACAAACGGCGTTGGGCGGATATCAAAGCATTTACGACTTGACGTTGCCGACCGGCCGTCTCAAACGGCAACGCGATGTTGCGTGGGAAATGCTGACCGCGATTCCGGGGATATCCTGCTATAAGCCGCGTGCCGCATTATATCTGTTTCCCCGAATGGATCCTAAAATCTATCCGGTAGTCGATGATCAGCAATTTGTATTGGATCTGCTGCTCGAAGAAAAAGTGTTGCTGGTGCAGGGTAGTGGATTCAACTGGATGAATCCGGATCATTTTCGCGTGGTTTTTTTGCCCAATACGGATGATTTGGCGGAAGCGGTAAATCGCATGGCGCATTATCTGCACCGTTACCGTAAACGTCATTCAACCTGATTGGGGCTCATTGGGCATATGCATTCAATTTAGAGATTTTTTATTCCATTTATTTACAACACTAAAAATATGAAACCGATAAAAGTTGGCTTGCTGGGAATTGGTACCGTTGGTGGCGGCACATATACTGTGCTCAAACGAAACCAGGAAGAAATCACGAGACGTGCCGGGCGTGGTATTGTCGTTACCATGATTGCGGATCGCGATCTGGACAGGGCGAATAGCTTCGCCGACAGCGGTGTGGTGGTGACCGGCAATGCACAGGATGTGATTGCCAACCCGGAAATCGATATTGTCGTCGAATTAATCGGTGGCACGACGATTGCCAAAGACCTGGTGCTCGCAGCCATTGCGCAGGGCAAGCATGTCGTCACAGCCAATAAGGCTTTGCTGGCCAATCACGGGACGGAAATCTTTTCAGCCGCGCGCGGGAAAGGCGTCATGGTCGCTTTTGAAGCGGCCGTCGCGGGTGGTATTCCGATCATCAAGGCGTTGCGAGAAGGATTGACCGCCAATCGGATCGAATGGGTGGCGGGAATTATCAACGGTACAGCCAATTTCATTTTGTCGGAAATGCGCGAAAAATCGCTGCCGTTTGCACCTGTTCTGGAACAGGCGCAGAAACTGGGCTATGCCGAGGCTGACCCGACTTACGATATCGAGGGTGTGGATGCGGCGCATAAGATTACGTTGATGTCGGCGATTGCATTCGGCGTGCCGGTTCAGTTTGATAAAGTCTATATGGAAGGCATTACCAAACTGACGCAGGAAGATATCAGTTACGCCGAGGAACTGGGTTACCGTATCAAGTTGCTGGGGATTACCCGGCGTGTTGAAAAAGGCATCGAATTGCGCGTGCATCCGGCGCTGATACCGGCAAATCGTTTGATTGCCAATGTGGAAGGTGTGATGAACGCCGTCATGGTAAAAGGCGACGCGGTTGGCGCCACGCTGTACTACGGGGCGGGTGCAGGCGCGGAACCGACAGCCAGTGCCGTCATTGCCGATCTGGTCGATGTGGCGCGCGTGCAAACGGCTGATCCGGCCAATCGCGTGCCCATGCTGTCTTTCCAGCCCGATGCGTTAACGGATACGCCAATACTGCCGATGGAAGAAGTCGAGACGGCCTGTTATCTGCGGCTGCAGGTAATCGACAAACCCGGCTCGCTCGCCGAAATCTCGCGTGTTCTGGCCGACTTCAATATTTCAATCAGCGCGGTCATTCAGAAAGAAGTGACGAGTGAAGGTGGTCCGGTCAACGTCATTATGCTCACGCATAAAAATCCCGAAAAAGACATGAATGCCGCCATTGCCCGCATCGAAACCTTATCCATAGTAACCGGTCGGGTTACGCGGATTCGTATCGAGGAACTTGAAGGCTAGGGGTGCCAGCAGCAACAGTTAACTAAGTGTTAACAGTGTAAAAATACTGCGGCGCATGCTTCATGCGCCTCCATCACATTAAAATATCGATAGTTACTATGCGTTATATTTCAACCCGTGGCGGGATGAAGCCAAAGGTTTTTTCTGAAATTCTGCTAAGCGGCCTGTCGCCCGATGGCGGGCTGGCGATTCCCGAAGCCTATCCACAAATCAGTAAGGAAGAATTGGCGGCGTGGCGTGGCATGAGCTACCAATCGCTGGCGTTTGAAATTTTGTCCCGTTTTATCGACGATATTCCTGCCGACGATTTGCGTGCGATCATCAACCGCACCTATACACCGGAAATTTTCGGTAGCGAAACCATCACGCCGCTTAAAACGTTAGAGCCGGGATTGCATATTCTGGCGTTATCCAACGGGCCGACATTGGCTTTCAAGGATATCGCCATGCAGTTGCTGGGCAACCTGTTTGAATATACGCTGGCCAAAACCGGTGAAGAACTTAACATTCTCGGCGCAACATCGGGCGATACCGGCTCCAGCGCGGAATACGCCATGCGCGGCAAAAAAGGTATCCGCGTGTTCATGTTGTCGCCGCATGGAAAAATGAGCCCGTTTCAGACCGCGCAGATGTTCTCGTTGCAGGATGAAAACATTTTTAATATCGCTGTTCGTGGCGTATTTGACGATTGCCAGGATATCGTCAAGGCGGTCAGCAACGATCACGCGTTCAAGCAGGCAAACCGTATCGGAACCGTCAACTCGATCAATTGGGCGCGCGTTGTCGCGCAGATTGTGTATTACTTCAAGGGTTATTTCGCGGCGACACAATCGAACGATGAACAGGTGTCGTTTGCCGTGCCGTCGGGTAATTTCGGCAATATCTGCGCCGGGCATGTTGCGCGCATGATGGGACTGCCGATCCGGCAGCTTATCCTGGCCACCAACGAAAACGATGTGCTCGATGAATTTTTCAGAACCGGGGTTTACCGTCCGCGTACCACGAGCGAAACCCGGCACACCAGCAGCCCGTCGATGGATATTTCCAAGGCATCCAATTTCGAGCGGTTTATTTTCGATCTGACCGGCAGGGATGCCTCAAAGGTGGCTGAATTATGGTCGTCAGTCGATAAAGGGCAGGCGTTTGATTTGTCCGGAACGCCGCTGTTTGAAAAAATCAAAGACTACGGTTTTGTATCCGGCAGCAGCAACCATGCCGCGCGTATTGCAACGATACGCGATATTTATCAGCAATACGGCGCACTCGTCGATACGCATACCGCCGACGGTCTGAAAGTCGGCCGGGCATTGCGCGATAAAACGGTTCCGCTAATCTGCATGGAAACCGCGCAACCCGCTAAATTCTCCGA
>JAGRFM010000159.1 GCA_020446045.1 Nitrosomonas sp. | reverse complement strand
TTCAAAATGCCTTAACCTGAATGGTGAGCAACACTATGATGCTTATAGTCCATTGTTTTTTACTTTTTGCGGTGTTGCAATTCGTTGTAATAACGGGTTATTTCGCCTCATTGCGCCTTGCCAGAAATAAAAAACAAAGCACTCTAAACACCATCCAACTGAGGTTTTTAGGTTAATAAATTTAGCATATTATAGAGCTAACGATTATATCAATGAAAAACCATGATAAAGACATTGTATGGATGCATGCGGCACTTGAGCAGGCATCGTTGGCGCAACAGTCCGGCGAAGTCCCGGTAGGTGCGGTTATTGTACAAAATGATATTATTATTGGACGCGGCTATAATTGTCCTATATCAACCAACGACCCGACCGCTCACGCTGAAGTCATGGCTTTACGCAATACAGGCAACACGTTAAAAAACTACCGGCTAACCGGTTGCACTCTTTATGTTACCTTGGAGCCTTGTTTAATGTGCATCGGCGCAATGTTCCATGCACGCATTGAACGTCTTGTATTTGCGGCATCGGACCCTAAAACAGGCGTCTGCGGCAGTGTCATGGATATTCCTGCATGCTCTCAATTGAACCACCATTTGCAAGTTCAAGGCGGTGTGCTTGCCGAAGAAGCAAGCCAGCAACTTCGTCAATTCTTTATGCAACGGCGTCAAGCAAACCGGTTTGCCTGATTATTTATCGAACCCAGTAAACGTAACACCACTAAGATCATGAAAATCAATATTTCCATTCCTAGGCAAGAGCTTGAGTTAATAGCCGATGATGGCAAAACAATCAAACGTTATTTGATTTCTTCGGCCAAAAATGGAACCGGACAACAAAATGGAAGCTTTTGTACGCCACTTGGAAAACATATCATCCGCGCTAAAATCGGGGACGGCCAACCCGTCAACACTGTCTTCGTTCGCCGTCGTCCAACCGGAGAAATCTATACACCGGAATTAGGCAAACAATATCCCCAACGTGATTGGATTTTGACACGTATTTTATGGTTATCCGGCTGTGAGCCCGGTTTTAACCGACTCGGTTCAGTTGATACGATGCGCCGCTATATCTATATTCATGGCAGCCCTGACAGTGTAAAAATGGGACAACCCGGTTCCATCGGATGTATTCGTATCGCCAATCATGATTTGCTGGAGCTTTTCGAAACCGTTACCGTGGGAACAGAAGTCTACATCTTCAATTAATTAAATACTATACTATTCAAGTAAATGACTAATTAACTTCATTTGCAAGATTAATGTTTGGTTAAGCAACACTTTTCATTATCTACCCTATCGTACGATTTTGACTATCCTGAGTCGGCGATAATCTTAATATCACGACTATATTTACATTAGGGAGCGTTAACCATTAGTGAATTATTTCTGTTGTCCCTGAATTGCGCCAGGAAAGGCATGAGAAGCGTGGTTCGGTTATTTAAATGAGCGATGAATATCGCTTCATGACACCATTTCCGGGGCAAACCCATTGGGCAGAACTCCAAAATGGGTTTCCGCAGCAACAATACACTAATGGTTAACACCCTCGAGGGTAAGTCATATAAAGGAATAACCATGACACTAAATCACGACAAGAACAATTTGAGACATTTTTACACGTTTCTGTTTTTAGTTATTTTGTTCTTAAATATTTCTGCTGTACAGGCAGCTGAAGAATGGTCATACACCGTAAAACCGGGCGACAACCTATGGAATCTGACCGAACGTCACCTGACAAGCATGAAATATGTGCCTCGTTTACAACAATTAAATAATGTACAAAATCCTTATGTTATTCCACCAGGAACGCGCCTGAGAATTCCGGTTGCATGGACAAAAATCACCCAGGATGCCTATGCTCATATCGTTAATGTTTACGGTAACGCAACCGTCATAAGACCCAAAGACGGTGTCATCCCTGCTACCTTGGGTATGCAACTCGTAACGGGAGACAAAATTCAGTCTGAAAATGATTCTTTTGTTACCGTTGAATTTGCCGATCAGTCACGGATGCGTGTTCAAGACAACAGTACTGTACGATTTGATGATATGAAGATTTTTGGCGATTACGGCCTTGTCGATACGCTGCTTCATTTGGAAGAGGGGCGTACTGAAAGTTCGGTCCCCAAAGACTCAGCAATAGGAACACGTTTCAGAATACAAACACCTTCTGCGATTAGTTCAGTCAGAGGTACCGATTTCCGCGTGGGAACACTCGACAAACAATCTGCGACTACCAGTGAAGTACTGGACGGCCTGGTCGAAGTCAGTGGCGATAAAAAAGGAGTTAAAGTCTCAGGTGGCTTTGGTACCGTAACAGCATTGGGCACACCGCCTTCGCGCCCGATTAAACTGCTGCCGTCACCCGATTTGTCCGAAACTGCCCATTATTACGACAGTCTGCCACTGGTTATTCGGTTAAACCCGCTGGAAGGTGCGCAAGCCTACCGTGCACAAATCGCCATTGATCCGGAATTTAATACATTATGGTCTGAATTTACGACCGAAACGCTACCTTTCCGTGATGGCGATATTCCGGATGGAAACTACTGGCTTAGAATTCGTGGCATTGATGCGTCCGGTATTGAAGGTCATGATGCTGTAATCCTGTTTGGACTGAATGCAAACCCGGAACCTCCATTTGTCACCGCACCGCTGCCGGGCGACATGACGGCCACCGAGAATCAGGAATTTACCTGGGCAATACAATCGGAGGCATCTCACTATACTGTCATGATCAGTAAGGATGAGCATTTTACCGACCTGGTTTATTTTAATCCTGAAGTCAAAACGAATAATTTGACTTTATCTGAATCGCTCACCCCCGGTCATTATTTCTGGCAAATCTTTTCTGTATCTGCAACCGAAGGGGCCGGACCATTCAGTGACGCCATGCCGTTCAGAGTACCCTATCCCGGACCTTCAATCGAAGAAACCGAAATTGATAAAGATGACCTGACATTTGCATGGCGAGCCGCAGCAGAAGGCCAGCGTTTTCATTTTCAATTTGCGCGAGACGAGGCCTTTACCGACATTATCCATGACGAGATAACCACGGCATCACGGATGACCATTGACAATCCAGGTGGCGGTACTTTTTACTTACGCACCAAGACTATAGAATCCGATGGTTTCCAAGGACCGTGGGGGCCAGCACAAATAATCGAGATACCGCATGACATGCCGTATTGGTTATTATTCCTGCTATTGCTGCCACTTCTTGTGCTTATATGATCATTCTAAAAAACTTAAGGAGCAAATATAATACTTTCACGTTAAGAATCCTGGCGCTTCTGACCGTAATCGTCATCATTACGTATACGGAAGTTCTGGAACGCATAGATCTGGTTATATATGATGTAATCAGTACATTTAACCATCAACCGGTTGATACTGACCTCGTGATCGTCGCCATTGACGAGAAAAGTATTCGGGAACTCGGCGGCTGGCCATGGTCCAGAGGTGTCCATGCCGAGCTGATCAACCGGTTACAATTGATTGACAATAAAGCTGTCGTATTCGATTTATTGTTTTCAGAACTGCAAGGCAATGATCCCTACGGGGATCAATTGTTCTCGCATGCTATTGCCGCGCATGGCAATATTATTTTTCCTGTCGCACCGGTTGCTTCTGGAAAATCCAACACGATTGAACTGATCCAGTCACATACGTACTTTTCACAAAATGCCACACTGGGTCATGCCGATATTGAGCTCGACAGTGATGGTGTTGCGCGGCGCGTGTATCTCTATGCGGGTATCGATACACCCACATGGCCTGCACTTGGGCTCGCTTTGGCATCCAAATCAATCAATCCCGAACCAATGGTTTCGCTTCAAACCCATCCAGAACCCGTCAACCGTGGTAATTTCTGGGTGCGTTCTGATGAAGCATTAATACCTTTTGCCGGAAAACCGGGCAGCTTTCCACGTATCTCTTATTCCAAAGTGTTATTTGACGACACGGCTCTAACCAGCCTCAAAGACAAAACCATCATCGTCGGTATGACGGCTGCAGGCATGGGCACACGTTTTGCAACGCCGGTTTCCCTAACAAGTCGTCAACCCATGGCAGGCGTTGAATGGCATGCAAATGTCTATTCGATGATACAGCACAACCGTACAATTCACCCCGTTTCAACAACCGGAGTGATTCTGGTTACATTATTGTGGATTGGGTCGATTTTATTGGGAATCTACAAGCTAAAAAAAGACCTGACATTCCCTGCAACATTGTTATTGTTGTTTTTTACGCTCCTGCTGACCTATTTATCACTACGATCCCTAAATATTTGGTTTCCACCTACCGCCGCTTTACTGGGCACACTGACAGTGTATTCTTTGTGGAATTGGCGTCGAATCAATTTATTTTTACGCAACTTCCTGATCAATAAAGTACGTTCGAGCACTGCATTGGAAACCATCGGCGACGGTGTAATCATTACGGATGCGAGTGACCATGTTGTCTATATCAATCGCGGTGCTGAAAACATTCTCAAAACACAACTCAATCACGTCACCGGCAATGCATTACGTGAAATTATCGACATTCAGCCTTATTCAGAACAAACTGGCAATCACTTTAACCTCACTTCCCAACCCGGTCTTGATACCCCGGGAATATTGGAATGCATAATCAGAACCAGTCTGGGCAATCATCGAAATGTGCGTATAACACGAAATCAGTTATATGATGAACAACACGTTTTAATTGGATCGGTTGTATCGATGAGCGATATTACCGATACGGTTAAACTGGCTCAACGTGTTGCTTATCAGGAAGAATACGATGCACTGACAAAATTGCCCAATCGGACAAAATTACTATCCCGATTCGATCAGATGATCGAATCAGCCCGCGATTCAGGACAGACAATTGCCGTACTCTTTATCACACTGGACAATTTCAGAAAAATCAATGATGCCATGGGCTATCAGGCCGGAGACAAATTATTGCGCATGGTCTCATGGCGGCTTTTTGAAATTATTAGTCAAAATGAAGTCATTGCCCGCTGGGGCGGTGATGAATTTATTCTGCTCCTGGACAACGTGGAAAATAATGATTCTGCAGCCATGACTGCACAAAAAATCCTTGATGTCATTGGGCAACATTTTGTCATTGATGACTTGAAAATTTTTGTATCGGCAAGCATAGGCATTAGTTTCTTTCCACACGATGGCGCTTCCAGTGCGTTGGTTCTGGAAAAAGCCGGGACTGCCATGTATCAAGCAAAACATAAGGGGGGGAACCGGTTTGACTTTTATTCTGAACGATCATCTGCAGTATGGACGAAAGACCGGCTTGAATTGGAAAAGGATTTGCGAGCTGCAATTGAAAAAAACGAGCTTCAGGTATTTTTTCAGCCTATCGTCGATGCACAATCACATCATATAGCACGGATGGAAGCCTTGGTACGCTGGCAGCATCCTGAGCGTGGATTTTTATCCCCGGCTGAATTTGTTCCGCTGGCAGAAAATATTGGGCTTATTAATCAGCTTGGAGAAAGTGTACTGAAAACTTCTTGCCTATCCACCAATCAACTCGTTCAGGCAGGATATCCCGTCAAAGTATCGGTGAATGTTAATCCCCGTCAATTGATGAATCCCGGTTTTCTGGATATGATTTTCACCATATTACAGGATACCGGATTGCCATCTTCGGCATTGATGCTCGAAATTACCGAAAGCGCCATTGTCAACAATACCGAACGAGCCAATGAAATTCTGCAACAAATCAAAGCGGTCGGTATATTGATAGCCCTCGACGATTTCGGCACCGGCTATTCGTCACTGACACTGCTACGCGAACTACCTATCGATATTCTAAAAATTGACAAATCCTTTGTCCGCATGTTGGATCAAAATCAGAATGATCAAAAAATTGTCCAAGCCATTATTGGTCTGGGAGAAAATCTGGGATTAACCGTTGTAGCCGAAGGTGTGGAAACTGAAGAACAATCGCAAATTCTTTTACAACATCGTTGCCTATACCAGCAAGGTTATTTTTTCAGCCGCCCTATTCCTTACGAAGCACTACATGAACTAATCCGCACAAAAAACGATAGAATAAAGCATTCTGCAACAAACTGATTTATAAGATTAGAATTTCCCTGCCCCACTTTACGCTTTATTCAACTGAGGCTTTTAGGGCGATTCTTTTTTAATCAGTCTCTTCTCCGGGAACTGGATGCAAAACTCACTCCCCTTCCCGACTTCACTGGTAATTTTTAATCGGGCCTGGTGCCGGTTTAAAACATGTTTCACAATGGCCAATCCCAGCCCTGTACCGCCCGTATCCCTGGAACGACTGTCATCCAGGCGGTAAAATCTTTCGGTCAGCCGAGGAATATGCTGAGATGCGATGCCAGCGCCGGTATCGCGAACATAAAATATTCCCTTACCTTCGTTAACTTCCCAGTGAATGTAAATTTCACCGTCCTCAGGTGTATACCGGATCGCATTGGTAATCAGATTTCCCATCGCGCTACGTATTTCTTCCCGACTACCCAGAATTTTATCTTCACTGGTGATATTTAAATAAATACGGTGTTTCCCATTACTCAACGATTCCGCTTCCTGATATAACTCACGCAATATGGATGCAACATCAACCGAACTCTCATTCAGTTTGTTAAGCGCATTTTCCAGCCGGGACAGCGTTAACAGATCTTCAACCAAATGCTGCATGCGGTTCGTTTGTTCCCGCATTGCAGTGACAGCAATTTCCTGCATTTCCGGATCAACATTTTTTTCAGTGGAAAGCATTTCAAGATAGCCGCTGACGACAGTTAACGGCGTACGTAGCTCATGCGAAATATTGGCGACGAAATCCCTGCGCATCGTTTCTATCCGTTCATAACTGGTTATGTCACGACTGATCAGCAGTCTTTGTTTGTTACTATAGGGTACTAACTGTATTAACAGTGTTAATCGGTGGTGACGCATTTGTTTTAATACCAATGGTTTATTGAATTTGTGAGCGGCAAGGTATTCGACAAAAGATTGCTGTCTCACCATATTGGTAATCTGTTGACCACTATCCAGTTCCAGATTTATCCCCAGATGTTTTTCTGCAACCGGGTCACACCACTGAATATGATCTGCTTCATCCAAAATAACTATACCATCGGGCATGGCAGCTGTTACATTTTGCAACTGCTTCAATTCTAGATCCATTAATTGCCGGTTCTTGGTCTGTGCACGTACATAACGCGCCAAATGCGCAAAAATAGTATCCCATGCACCAGAACCCGGCGGTATGCTTGATGACGAATGATCGGATGTCAACAACCATTTTTCCAAAGCCATTAAATGACGTGTGTTGTGAATAACAAGGAACAACATCACAAAACCAAACAGAACCCATCCATATATTGCCTGGGTAATCACGCCTAGCAACAAAGCCGCGATTGCAGTAGAAAACACTAAACCCATGCGTTGAGAAATACCAACCACACTTATGATCCTATAAAAACATGATGACAAAATTTCTTATGAATTTAGCCAATCAATCACTTTAAAAATTGTTGACCAAACTGATTGTGAAAAATAATCTTCACAAATGGCAGCCTTACAATTTCAGTTCACCCGAATCCACTGCTGAATTCGCAGAAAAACGATAGCCTGCACCCCGCACCGTTCTGATCAGGTTTTCCTTACCTACATTTTCCAATGCCTTGCGTAAACGGCGTATATGCACGTCAACCGTTCTCTCTTCAACAAAAACATGATCGCCCCACACGCGATCAAGCAATTGTGCACGCGAAAAAACACGGTCTATATGCGTCATCAAAAAATACAGTAAACGGTGTTCGGTCGGGCCGAGTACTATTTCGGTATTGCCAACCGATATACGATGATTCACCGGATCAAATAAAAGTCCATCAACCTCAACAGATTCATCGAGTGCTTCCGGTGCTCGCCTGCGCAAAACTGCTTTAATCCGTGCGATCAATTCGCGTGGTGAGAATGGTTTGGTCACATAATCGTCCGCACCAACATCAAGACCACTTATTTTATCGCTCTCATCCGATCGTGCAGTTAACATGATAATGGGTACCCGTTGTGTTCTGGAATGTTTGCGTAACCGGCGTGCGAATTCTAAACCGCTCATATTAGGCAGCATCCAGTCTACTAAAATCAAATCCGGAAGTATGTTGTTTATAACATCAATAGCCACTTCAGCCGAACCGGCACAAATGGCTTCATAACCCGCCTGCTTAATATTGATTGCAATCATCTGCTGAATCGCAGGTTCATCTTCAACAATCATGATACGTGCAGCCATCTAGTACTATACCTCGCTTGTTCCCGATCTTTCCAAATTCATATTTGCAAACTTCTCTGTTATCTACTACGCTTTAGGGGGTGTCGTCATGAGTTATGTGCATTTCTGCGCGAGCAGATTTTTGATGAATGTTTGTGAAAAGTACGTGGGGCATAGCCGTAGCTATGTTCAAGTACTTTGAATAAATAGGCGCAAAAATC
>JAGRFM010000158.1 GCA_020446045.1 Nitrosomonas sp. | reverse complement strand
CCTAACACAGTCAGTGGCGCTGAAAAGTTAACCCGCAGGGCGCGCACAAGATATCCTGTCACTGTGTTACAGCACTTGCCAATGGAACAACCATTCGCTGCGTGCTGCGCCTTGTGACAAAATATCTTGTGCGCGCTGTACTCGCAAATATTAAGTTGAAGGAGTACTAGGGGCTGTTCTCAATTAGTGAGCTGTTTCTGCCGGCACCCATTTTGGGCCTCAGCAAGGCAGCGTGAGCGTAGTGTAGTCGCTCTACATGAGTGAATGATAACGCTGCGGAGGACCAAAATGGTCCAACCCAATGGGTTGTCCCTGAAATGATGTCATGCCACGTTATTCGTCGCTTATTTGGAATAACCAAACCACGCTTCTCATGCCTTGCCTGACATCATTTCAAGGACAACAGAAATAATTCACTAATTGAGAACAGCCCCTAGTAAAATAACAGTTCAACTCAATTCAAAAAAGAGCAAATAATGTCAGAAATTCACGACGTCGTAATAATCGGTGGGGGACCGGGTGGTTATGTGGCAGCTATCCGATGCGCCCAGTTAGGGTTAAATACCGTATGTATCGATGCATGGAAAAATGCCAGGGGACGAGCGAGCCTGGGAGGAACCTGCCTCAATGTCGGTTGTATTCCTTCCAAAGCATTGCTGGAATCATCCGAACATTTTTTCCAGATACAGCATAAAATTTCAGCGCATGGCATCGCCGTGCAAGGTGCAACAGTCGATGTGCCGGCCATGATTGCACGCAAAGACAAGATAGTGACAACTTTTACTGCCGGTATTGCGTCACTATTCAAGAAAAATGGCGTTAAATCGGTTCTTGGTACCGGAAAACTGCTCAAACGCACAGATGGTGAAACAGCATGGACAATCGAAGTCACAAATGGCGAAGCGACGCAAACAATCCAGGCGGAGCATATTATTGTGGCGACTGGTTCTGTGCCACGCCAATTACCGATGATTGAAATCGATAACAATCGCATTCTCGACAATATCGGCGCATTATCTCTATCGGAAACACCACAACGACTAGGCGTCATCGGCGCGGGCGTGATTGGTTTGGAAATGGGCAGCGTATGGCGCAGACTGGGCGCTGAAGTTACCATTCTTGAAGCAATGCCGGACTTCCTGATGGCGGCGGATACACAAATCGCACAGGAAGCCCGAAAAATTCTTACCAAGGAATCAGGCCTGCACATTCAAACCGGCGTAAAAATCAATTCGATCAATAGTGGTGATGCGAGTGTTACCATTGATTATCTTGATGCGGATGGTAATGCACAGCAACTGGAAGTTGATAAGCTGATCGTAGCGGTAGGTCGCATACCCAATACGTCAGGCCTTGGCATTGAAGAAAACGGACTTAAATTAGATGACCGCGGATTTATAGCAGTCGATGATTGTTGCCGTACTAACTTGCCGGATGTCTATGCGGTAGGCGATGTGGTGCGTGGTCCTATGCTGGCGCACAAGGCTTCCGAAGAAGGCATATTCGTAGCCGAAGCGATTGCCGCCATGATAAAAGATGGTGATGAGTCACATGAAGCCATTGATTTTAATACTATACCCTGGGTGATTTATACCTCACCAGAGATTGCCTGGGTAGGTAAAACCGAACAGGAACTGAAAGCTGCAGGCGTGTCATATAAAACCGGCCAGTTTCCATTTATGGCCAACGGCCGTGCACGGGCAATGAATGAAGCTGCAGGGTTTGTCAAGGTTCTAGCAGATGCAGAAACAGATCGTGTACTGGGTGTCCATATGATCGGTCCGCATGTTTCCGAGATGATATCCGAGGCCGTTATGGCGATGGCGTTTTCAGCGTGCAGCGAAGATATTGCCGCTATTGTTCATGCACATCCATCATTATCCGAAGTTTTTCATGAGGCTGCTCTGGGCGCAAACAACAGAGCGTTACATATTTAGATTGGCTTAAGCACAATCGGTTGGAACACTTTAAACAGCAGAAAACGGCTGAATAAAACGGTCAGAATGATTGCTCATCCTACTTTTTGCAGCCGTTTTCAAAGCCCAGATTTTTCAAATTTCTTCCTACACTCCAGGCCATTCTATTTTACAAAAAATTATTGAAGACAATTATCACTGTTTGGATCAACACGGCAAGACCATTGCAGATGATGCATTCCTGCAGATTTATTGACCAGATAATCAGCCTTGAGGTGTTTTCTTTGATCAGGGGTCATTGCGACTCTATCTGGAATATAGCGCTCATTACTCCAAAAGCGCACTCTGCAGAATTCGTCGTCATCACTGCATAATCTTCTGATTGCATTACTGTAAATCGTTTTGTCGGTATATCTGCTGTGCTCGATGAGTACCATTTGTACAAATTTACCAGATTTGCCTAATTCGGCGATACGCACTTTTTTCCAACCATTACCACTTTGTAGAGCTGGCGCAGCATCTGCAGCATCTGCTGCCTCTGTTTCTTCTGCTTCTTCCACTTCTGCGGTGGCTTCTGCTTCATTGGAAGCATCCACGGCATCTTCATCGGATTCTGCGAAGACCACATGAGGGATACTTATTGCCAAAAACAAAAGTACACTAATAAATTTCTTGTCCATAAACTCTCCATGACGAAAAACATTTCTATAACTTCAGTGCTATAGCTTTCAAAAACAAACTATTGAAAAAATGGGTCCAGAATAAAATCGATATCAGACTCACATTAGCAGCCGAAGTATACCTTCAAAAAATGATATTGCACAGGATATTCCACGGATGATTGTTTTTTATTTGCTTACATATCTCCCAAAATAAACATTTCAGACGGTAACATTCTGTTAATGCAGTTATTACTTGGATCCAAGCATGATAAAAATTAACCCATGGTAAAGAAAACCATGAAATTTTAAGGGTTTCCAGGTGCAATATGTTTTATAGGAATAGGATAGTATTTATATCCGCTTGATATTATAATTGTGGGTTTTTTATGCTTCGCCAATAGCTTATAGTTTAACTTTCATGCCGTTATTTGCCTTTGGTATCAACCATACGACCGCACCGCTGGATGTACGTGAACAAGTCACGTTTCCAGAAAACACGATGGAACATGCATTGCATGATCTTGTAGGGCGAAATCCGATTAAAGAAGCGGCTATTGTTTCGACTTGCAACCGTACGGAAGTCTATTGCAGCACCGAAAAACCAGAGGAAGCCATGCGCTGGCTGGCGGACTTCCACCGTTTGCAGGTAAATGACCTGGATCCCTATTTATATAAATTGCCGCGAGAACAAGCAGTCAAACATGCATTCCGCGTCGCCAGCGGTCTGGATTCGATGGTGTTGGGCGAACCCCAAATACTGGGCCAGTTAAAAAGCGCGGTCAAATCGGCAGAGAGTGCCGGTACGCTGGGATTATTGCTGCACAAGCTCTTTCAACGGACATTTTTCGTCGCCAAGGAAGTGCGAACCTCGACCGAAATTGGAACAAATTCCGTGTCCATGGCTGCGGCAGCCGCGCGACTCGCTGAAAGAATCTTTGGTGAAATCAACGAACAGCGTATTTTATTTATCGGCGCCGGTGAAATGATCGATCTTTGCGCCAGTCACTTTGCTGCTCGCAACCCCAAACATATCACCGTGGCCAATCGAACCATAGAACGCGCCCAGGCGTTATCCAAACGGTTTAATGGCACCACCATTACCCTGGCAGATCTTCCGGATCAATTGGCTTTACATGATATTGTAATAACCTGCACGGCCAGTCCACTTCCCATTCTCGGAAAAGGTATGGTTGAGCGCGCGATCAAAGCACGCAAACATCGTCCGATTTTTATCGTTGACCTGGCCGTACCCCGTGATGTCGAGTCAGAAGTATCCGAATTGGATGACGTTTTCCTTTACTATGTCGATGACTTGTCGGAAATCGTGCAAGAAGGCATGGATGCACGACAAAGCGCGGTTGAGCAGGCTGAAACGATTATTGATAACAATGTTATCGATTTTATGCGCTGGCTGGCGACGCGTGAACTGGTGCCGACTATTCGTGCATTACGCGACCAGGGTGAACGATACCGCCGTCATGAACTGGAACGTGCGACCAAATTACTGGCGAAAGGCGAGGATCCCCAAAAAGTGTTGGAAGCTTTAAGCAACGGCCTGATGAATAAATTTCTGCATATACCTTCCAGCTCCTTGAATCATGCCGCTGCAGAAGAACGTGAACAGCTCGTTGAGCTGGTTAACAGACTTTATCAATTGCACCGTCCGCAATGAAAGCTTCGCTTACTAATAGGCTTGAGCGCCTGAGTGTGCGGCTCACCGAACTCAATCAAATGCTTAGCAGCGAAACCATAACGGCTGATCTGGATAATTTTCGCAAACTGTCCCGTGAACATGCTGAGATCATACCGATAGTCGATCTATATCATGCCTACCAACAAGTGGAACGGGATCTGGAAACCGCACGTGAAATGACTTCCGATCCTGAAATGCGTGAGTTTGCAGAAACTGAAATCCATGCAGGAAAGGAAAAGCTGGCTGAAATTGAAACTGAACTGCAAAAACAGCTACTGCCTAAAGATCCCAACGATGAGCGCAATATTTTTCTGGAAATTCGCGCAGGAACTGGCGGTGACGAGTCTGCACTGTTTGCAGGCAATCTGTTTCGCATGTATTCACGTTATGCTGAACGGCGCAACTGGCAGGTTGAAATCATTTCACAAAGCCCATCGGATATCGGTGGATATAAAGAGATAATCGCCAAAATTATCGGGCAAGGTGCGTATTCGAGGCTGAAATTCGAGTCCGGCAGTCATCGCGTGCAACGGGTGCCGGTTACTGAAACACAGGGGCGTGTCCATACTTCCACCTGCACTGTTGCTGTTATCCCCGAGGCCGATGAAATCAGCGAAGTCGAGTTGAATCCTGCGGAGCTTCGCATCGATACTTTCCGTGCTTCGGGCGCAGGAGGACAGCATATCAACAAAACCGATTCGGCGGTCAGGGTGACTCATCTGCCAACGGGTATCGTCGTGGAATGTCAGGATGGCCGTTCGCAGCATAAAAACAAAGCGCAGGCCATGAGTGTACTGGCCGCGCGTATCCATGCCAAGCAAATGAGTGCACAACAGGCAGAACAGGCAGCTACCCGGAAATCACTGGTCGGAACGGGAGAACGTTCCGAACGGATTCGAACCTATAACTTCCCGCAAGGCAGAGTAACCGATCATCGAATCAACCTGACGCTGTATAAAATGGATCAGATTATGGATGGCGATATTGATGAAATCTGCTCGGCACTGATGGCGGAACACCAAGCCGAACAATTGGCAGCCACCATGGAAGAATAAGGACGCCGTGGGTTGAAGTTAACAGCAACTGATCAGAAAAATACAAGCAGCTGTTCTCAAACCATTGTTCAGGCTTTGGCTTGGGCAAACCGAACAATTGAAGCCATTGATGCGCGCATCTTGTTGCAGCATGCACTGCAGGTTAATCACGCGTTTTTATTAACCCATGCCGAAGATAAATTGACCGCAATTCAGATTAAACAATTCAGCAATCTTGTAAATCAACGCGCTGATGGTATGCCTGTCGCTTATCTGACCGGTCAGCGCGAGTTTTATGATCTGATTTTCAAAGTAACGCCGGCGGTACTGGTACCGCGGCCGGAAACCGAATTATTGGTCGAATTGGCGTTGGAAACAATCACTGAAAATAGACCATATAGCGTGCTGGATCTGGGCACTGGCAGTGGCGCAATCGCTATCACCATAGCCAAACACAGGCCGCAGGCGAATGTTGTGGCGGTAGATTTGTCTAACGATGCCGTTTCCATAGCACAGCGGAATGCGCATAATCTTGGAACAAAAAACGTATGCGTGATTCAAAGTAACTGGTTTGAGCAACTGGATGCGGATGCAAAATTTGATTTGATTGTTGCCAACCCGCCTTATGTAGCGGAAAACGATCCGCATTTGCAACAGGGTGATTTACGTTTCGAACCTCCACTTGCGCTGTCAACCGCTGACAACGGTTTATCCTGTATCCGGCATATCATCGCGAATGCCGCAACATTTATGATTGACGGCGGACGTTTGTTGTTGGAACATGGCCATGATCAATCGGCTGATTGTCGACAACTGTTGGAAGCTTCCGGATTTCAGCGCATTAAAGCACATCGGGATCTTGCCGGTATTGACCGTGTTTGTGATAGTTATTATTTTGTGTAATTTTTTTACTTGGAGTAGATAAATGAATGTAGAAGAAGTTATCAAAGAGCAGGTAACGACACATCCTGTCGTGTTGTATATGAAAGGTTCGCCTGAACAACCGCAATGCGGATTTTCTGCCAATGCGATTAATATTTTAAGTGCATGCGGCGTCAACAATCTGTTTTCAGTCGATGTACTGCAGGATCCCGAGATTCGCCAAGGCATCAAGGATTATTCGAATTGGCCGACAATTCCGCAACTCTATGTGAACGGAGAGTTTATCGGCGGCTCGGATATTCTGACTGAAATGTATCAAAGTGGCGAATTACAGGAATTACTTAAAAGTTAAGCGCGCCGATTACAACCGCCAAACTTGATGACTTAACCGATTGTTGCTGCAACCGTATTGGCCGCTGCAGCAACAATCCAGTAACGTGCAAATTTACCGATGGCCATAAAAATCATGGCTGAAAGCCAGTTGACTCGCAACCATCCGGCGGCAACGCACAACGCATCGCCTATTACCGGCGCCCAGGATAGCAGCAGAATCGGTGAACCGTGCTTGTGTATCCAATCCAGATAGCGGGACGTATCACCGGTTTTTTTGAGTAGCGTTTTTTCATCCGGAATCAATCGTCCGATCAGATAGGAGCTCATCCCGCCCAGGGTATTGCCGATAGTGGCGAGCACTAAAGCCTGCCAGAGCAAATCGGGATAGGCAACCAGGACACCGACGAGCACTGCCTCCGATCCACCGGGCAGTAGTGTTGCAGCTAAAAAACTACTGGTAAACAGTGCAAACAGACTTGCTTGTTCATCCATAAATTTTATCCGGTCAAAAACCTATAAGTTTACACGGATATGTTTTACGAAGAGAACCAAATATCAAACAGTTTGCAAGCCTCATACCTGATGTTGACGCTCATTCTCATTCATCCATTGAAATTATCAGCTACACTTTGCCCAACTGACTTGAATCTTTGAATGTAGGGGATCGATCGATCAGCTTCTCGAATAGCCAGATATAATTTTTGATACACGCCTTTGCCGATTTTTATTTTCCGGAGCTTCATTTCATTGACTCTGGGGTCGACCAGCCATTCTGGCAAGACGCAGATACCGCGATTGAGCGCAGTCATCTGCAACATAATTTCCAGCGATTCGATTTGCTTTAATTTAGCAGGCTCAACATGAGCAGGCGTCAAGAATTGTGAAAAAATATCCAGCCTCTCCCGTGGAACGGGAAAAGACAGCAAAGTTTCCTTGCCGAGACTTTCCGGCTTCAATCGTTTGCAATTCGATAAGTCGTGATCGTGAGACACCAACAAAACGAGTTGGTATTCAGTCAGTATTTCATAATAAATTTTTTCTTTTTTGATCAAGTCAGGGGTAACCAGAACATCGATATGATGGTTCAGAAGCCCTTCTAACCCCGTGAATTGAAATTTATGCACAATATCAATGTCAACTCCCGGCATTTGCCGCATGAATGGACTGATGACTGCATTCAACCATTCAAAACAGGGATAGCATTCCACGCCGATGCGCAATATGCCCTGACAACCCTCACTATAAGCTTTCAGTGTGTGCTCAGCTTGTGATAAGGCTGGCAGAATCTGGTTTGCAACGTCTAACAGCAATTTACCGGCGTGGGTTAATCGTAGGGTGCGGCCTTCTTTTTGCCACAATGGTATTCCCAGTTTTTTTTCCAGATAACTGATTTGATGCGATAACGCAGGCTGGCTTAAACATAAGGCATTTGCAGCTTCAGTGAGTGTTCCATTCTGATCTAGCGATTGAATGATTTTGAGGTGACTGAACTCTATCATATATGAGAAATATTGATAATTAATCAAAAATTAATCATTATTATTTATTGTTTAAGGTTTGTAAAATGGCAAGTCAATTTTACAAACTGCATGTAAGTCAATCATGATAACAACACATAATTTAGGATTTCCGCGCATCGGTCGACAGCGCGAATTGAAATTTGCATTAGAACGTTACTGGAAAAAAGCCATAACCGAGGAAGATTTGCTGGAAACAGCAATTAAATTACGTCAGTTACATTGGCAGGATCAGGCGATACTTGACTGGGTGCCGGCGGGCGATTTTTCCCTGTATGATCAAGTACTTGATACCAGCTTCCTGTTAGGCAATATTCCCGCACGCCTTGGCACGTTATCCGGAAATGAACTGGACAATTATTTTCGCTTGGCCAGAGGACGCGCCGTATCGGATGACGCCGCATGTTCTTGCGTTAGCGCCGGTGAATTAACAAAATGGTTTGATACCAATTATCATTACATCGTGCCGGAATTTGATAAAAATACGCAATTCTCATTGCACGCCGCACAGTTACTCCAGCAAATTCGGGAAGCGCAACAACAACATATCCCGGTTAAACCGGTTATTTTGGGCCCTGTCTCATATCTTTGGCTGGGCAAATGTAAAGATGCGGTTGATAAGCATGAATTGCTGGAAGACTTGATTCCTGTTTATGGACAATTATTCAAGGAACTGGAGAATGCGGGAATCAAATGGGTGCAAATCGATGAGCCGGTCTTAGTGATGGAACTCAGTGAGGAATGGAAATACGCCTTGCGAAAAGCCTATTACCCATTTCAGGCAGTACCGGTTAAACTGATGCTGACGACTTATTTCGGTCAGTTACAGGAAAACTTGCAGCTGGCATGTGAATTACCGGTCGATGGATTGCATCTTGATGCCGTCATGGCCAGGGACGAGGTCAGTAAGGTCATCGACTGGCTTCCGAACCATAAAGTCTTGTCACTCGGCGTGATTAATGGGCGCAATATCTGGAAAACCGATTTAAATGCAACATTGGACTGGCTGGAACCATTGTATGCGCTTTTACAGAATCGCCTATGGCTCGCACCGTCATGTTCGTTGCTTCATGTACCGATTGATCTGGACAGCGAGCAAACACTCACAGATGATGTTCGTTCATGGCTGGCGTTTGCTGTGCAGAAACTGCAGGAAGTCAAAGTGCTGGCGACGGCGCTGGATCATGGTAGAGAAAGTGCCCAGGATGCGCTTGACGAGAATCAGGCGGCACTTGAAGACCGCTGGCACTCAGGGCGCGTGCATCGTGCTGGTGTTAAAAATCGTTTGAGCCAAATCGACACGGCCATGAGCCGGCGTAAATCGTCATATCATCTGCGGACAGCAGCACAAAGAGAAAAAATACCACTACCGCTATTTCCTACCACGACGATAGGATCTTTTCCGCAAACACAGGCAATTCGTGAAACACGTTTAGCGTATCGTACAGGAAAGCTGCCCGAAGAAGCTTACCAAATAGCGATGCAAAAAGAGATTGAATATTGTGTCCACGAACAGGAAGCATTGGGGCTTGATGTACTGGTACATGGCGAACCTGAACGCAACGACATGGTGGAATATTTTGGCGAGCAACTGACCGGTTTTGCATTAACGCAAAATGGATGGGTGCAGTCTTATGGTTCCCGGTGCGTCAAGCCGCCGATACTGTATGGCGATGTTGCACATGAGCATGCAATCACAGTCCAGTGGATTCAATACGCGCAATCGTTAACAAAAAAACCGATGAAGGGTATGTTGACAGGACCGGTGACCATGCTGAACTGGTCTTTTGTTCGGGATGATCAGCCGCGTTCGGAAACCTGTAAACAACTGGCGCTTGCCATACGCGACGAGGTACTGGCCTTGGAAAAGGCGGGAATTTCTATTATTCAGATAGACGAAGCCGCTTTCAGGGAAGGTTTGCCGCTACGAAAATCTCAATGGCAAGCTTATCTGGACTGGGCAATCTTGGCGTTTGGCATTGCGGCTAATGGCGTGCAGGATAGTACACAGATACATACGCATATGTGCTATTCGGAATTTAATGACATTATCGATGCCATTGCCCGGATGGACGCCGATGTCATAACAATTGAAACATCCCGGTCAGCCATGGAGCTGCTTGATGCATTTGATCAGTATCGTTATCCGAATGAACTTGGCCCGGGTGTCTATGATATTCATTCTCCCAACATACCTTCAATTGACGCGATTGTTGATTTGATGAAGAAAGCGGCACAACGTATTCCGATGCAAAGGCTATGGGTAAATCCGGACTGCGGATTGAAAACGCGCAATTGGGAAGAGGTTAAGCCGGCGCTAAAGAACATGATTGCTGCAAGCCGGTATTTGGCAACGCATTTCAAGGCGACCCGCGTCAGCTAAATTTGACTTGCGGGTATTATTTAGCGATGATATGCGCTTGCAGCTGACCGATAATTTTTCTTGATTCGATTTTAGCAAACATTAACAGATAGATGGTTTAGGAATCAAACTAAAAAGGAAACAATATGACTACCCAAAACACATTTAAGCAACGAATAGTTGACACAATCAATGCCAAGCATTTGCTCAAACATCCTTTTTACATTGCCTGGACAGAAGGCAAGTTAACCAAAGCGCAATTGCGCCATTACGCCGAGCAATATTTCTACAATGTATTGGCTGAACCGACTTACCTGAGCGCCGTACATTTTAATACACCGCATTTCAGCACCGATACCAACAGCGGTGATATCAGTGTGCGTCAGGAAGTGCTGAAAAACCTGATCGACGAAGAACATGGCGAAACCAATCATCCGGCATTGTGGAAAGCATTTGCTTTTGCACTGGGTGCTAACGATGAAAGCCTGACCAACGCTGAGGCATTGCCAAATACCGATAAACTGGTGTCCACGTTTCGTGATATCTGTTTAAATCGCCCGTTTTATGCCGGACTGGCCGCATTACACGCGTTTGAATCACAAGTACCTGATATTGCCAGAGTCAAGATTGAAGGGCTGGCCAAGTTCTACGGCATGACCGATGCGAAAGATTATGAATTCTTCTCGGTCCACGAAAAAGCGGATGTTTATCACTCTCAAGCGGAATGGGATATCATCGAACGTTTTGCTGATACCCCTGAAAAACAGGAAGAAGTACTTGCTGCAACACGTGAGGCGTGCGATGCCTTATGGGGCTTTCTGGACGGGATTCATGAAACCTATTGTGCCAACTTGATTTGTGAAGAAACAAAAGAAGCGGCAACACTGCATTAATCAGTATCAATCTTCTTAGTAATAAAAAAAGCCTTATGCACCAATAGGTGGGGCATAAGGCTTTTTTATGGCCTTTATCTATTCAATCAGTTAAGTATCAAGCATTCCTACCCTTCTTCTCGGCCTCACTGTCATTCGCTTTATCTTCAGATTCAGTATCGCTTGGTTCGGATGTTGTTTCAGATACTTCACCTTCAGCCGTTACGTCCGATGTTTTCTTTTGGGTCTCTGTATCGTCAATGTCGTCATCGTCATCATCGTCGGTTTCTTCAACTTCTTCCTCGTCCCGGCGCGAATTCCACATAAAGTAAAAAGCACCCAGTACAACAATGACTACTGGCATTGCCACATAGGTAAACAAGGCGGATTCTACGGTGATGTCCTGAGAGGCTGGCGGTGGTTTAGTGACAATCATGTAACCATGCAGCATAGCGACACAGAACACCGGTATCAACGCCGCCAGAAAACGATTTGTAATTAAAGGTCTAACGGTAAACATATTAAAAATGTTCGACCCGTAATACCCTAAAAAATAAATAAAAATATAGAAAAAAATAGCGCCCATTGATATTCCTTATATAACTGGTTTTTCAGTATTATTATTTTGTTTTGTAAAACAGCATGTTAATGCCATGACTTCAAAAACCTTAATGCACTACGGGCTTTATGATACAACAACCGGCGAAAAATCACGATTAGATCCTGGACAATAACGGTTATTTG